>DATBBR010000046.1 GCA_036270875.1 Acidimicrobiales bacterium | reverse complement strand
ATCGAGGAAGGCTTCATCGAGATCCGGCACCGGGGGCGCAAGGACGTGCTGCCCTTCCCGAAGCAGCCCGGCTCCTTCTACCACCTGTCCAAGGTCCACGACTCCCACAACATCGCCTTCGCCGTCCGGGCGTGGGGACTGCGGGCGACAGACCTGCACCAGGGCATCGTCTACGGCCAGGAGACTCCGGAGACCACTCTGCATCCCGATCTCGCCACTCGGTTCGACTACGACGCCGTGTTCGGCACCGTGCTCAACCGCTTCGTAGTGCAGGCCAGCGCCGACTATCCCCTCACCGTCTACGGGACGGGCGGCCAGACCAGGGGCATGCTCGACATCAGGGACACCCTCGCCTGTGTGGAGCTCGCCCTGTCGAGCCCGGCGGCCGCCGGCGAGTACCGGGTCTTCAACCAGTTCACCGAGTCCTGGTCGGTGATGGACCTGGCCGAGATGGTCGTGGCGGCCACGGGCGGCCGGGCCCGGATCGAAGCGGTCGCCGACCCTCGGGTCGAGGATCAGGCGCACTACTACCGGGCGGCGCACACCAAGCTGCTCGACCTCGGGCTGGTGCCCCATCTCCTCTCGGAGAGCCTGATCAGGTCCCTGCTGGCGGTGGCCGACCGCCACGCGGCGCGCATCATGCCCGAGGCCATCCCTCCCACGGTCGACTGGCGTCGCACCGGGAGCCGGGTCGGCGCCGTCTAGACAGCCTCTCCGTGCTCGGAGCACCGTCCCACCGACCGCGCCGGGGTCACGAGTACGGTCAGCCGGCGCCCACAGGACGGGCAGAACCGGGGCGGGTCCAGCGATCGGCGACAGCCCGGGCAGCGCTCCACGGGCCGGCCGCAGCCGGTGCAGTGCGGCCCCACGGCTCAGATGACGGGGCTGAGCGCCCCGATCGGCATCCGCAGGTCGGCGAGCATCCGAAGGTCCTCCTCCGCGGGACGACCCAGGGTCGTGAGGTAGTTGCCGACGATCAAGGCGTTGATCCCTGCGGTCATGCCCATGGCCTGGAGCTGGCCGAGGGTGACCTCCCTGCCACCCGCGTACCGGAGGATCACCCCCGGTAGGGCCAGGCGAAAGAGCGCGATCCATCGCAGCGCCTCCATCGCCCCCAGGATGGGTCGCTCCCCCAGCGGCGTACCGGGACGGGGATTGAGGAAATTGACCGGGACCTCGGCGGGGTCCAGCTCCCGGAGCTGACCCAGCAGCTCGAGACGCTGCTCGTCGCTCTCGCCCATGCCGAGGAGCACGCCGCAGCAGAGCTCCATGTCGTTCTGGCGCACCAACCGGCACGTCTCTGCCCGTTCCTCCCAGGTGTGCGTCGTCACGATCCGGCCGAAGAACGAGCGCGCCGTCTCGATGTTGTGGTTGTAGCGGTGCACGCCGGCGGCGGCCAGCCGGCGGGCCTGGTCCGGCAACAGGATCCCGGCGCTCACGGCCACGTTGAGCCCGGTGCGGTCCCCGACCAGCGGGACCAGGTCGATGATGCGCCGTAGCGTGCGCTCGTCGGGACCCCGCACGGCCAGCACGATGCAGAACTCCGACGCCCCCAGGCTGGCCGTCTCCTCGGCGGCGGCCAGCACCTCGCCGGTGTCCAGGAAGGGCGTGGCCTTGACGGGCGAGTCGAACTGCGAGGACTGGCTGCAGAAGGCACAGTCCTCCGGGCACCCGCCGGTCTTGGTCGAGAGGATCCCCTCTACCTCGACCGTCGGTCCCCGCCAGGACAGCCTGACCTCGTGGGCCAGGGCCGCCAGGGACGGGATCGCCTCGTCGGGGACCAGGGCCAGGGCGCGGAGCTCACCGTCGTCGAGCAGCCGCTTGTCGTCCAGCAGCGCGGCGCCGGCGGCCGCCAACACCGAACGAGCGGGGCGCGCCCCGTGGTCTGGCGAAATGGGCACCTCTCGGGCGAGCGGCGCGCCCGCTTCCATGGGCTCGATGGTCACGGAGGCGACACGCTAGCGGCTGCTCGGGGCGGCGCTCGCAGGTGGGCGTGGGGCGAGGGTTGCGAGCAGCCCTCCATTTCGCAGAGATTCGCAGCCGCGTCAGCGGGAGTTGGCTGCCCGTTCAGGTGGGCGTGTTGTGCTGGTGCACGTGGACGGGGTCAGCGCCGGCACCAGGGTCGAGGTGGTCAACCGATTCACGGCTTCGTGGAGCCGGGGCTTCGTCGTCGCCGAGGTGCTCGAGAGCGGGTACCGCGTCGAGCGCCTCTCCGACGGGTCCGTGCTCCCGGCCGTGTTCTCGTCTGGAGACGTGCGCCCGGTGGATCAGCCTCTGCCGGCCTGAGGCCGGCCCGGGAGGCTGGCCCGAGGTCTCACGACAGGGCAACCAGGTTGGCGAGCTCGCCCCGCCAGGCGTCCTCGACACCGTCGGGCAGGAGCAGCACGCGCTCGGGGCGCAGCGATTCGACCGCCTCTTCGTCGTGGGTGACCAGCACGACCGCTCCCTCGTAGCGGGCGAGAGCGCGGAGCACCTCGGCCCGGCTGGCGGGATCGAGGTTGTTGGTGGGCTCGTCGAGCAGCAGCACGTTCGCTCCCGAGACCACGAGGGTGGCCAACGCCAGCCTGGTCTTCTCTCCCCCAGAAAGGGTTGCGACGAGCTGGTCGACGGCGTCACCGGAGAACAGAAAGGATCCCAGGACGCTGCGGGCCTCGGCCACCTCGAGACCGGCGGCGGCCGAGCGCAGGTTCTCGAGCACGCTGGCGTCTCTGTCCAGACGCTCGTGCTCCTGGGCGTAGTAGCCCAGACGAAGCCCGTGCCCAGGAGTCACCGTCCCCGTGTCCGGCCTCTCCAGCCCCATGAGGACGCGCAGCAGCGTGGTCTTGCCGGCGCCGTTCAGGCCCAGGACCACGACCCTCGAGCCCCGGTCGATTGCCAGGTCGACGTCGCAGAAGACCTCGAGGGATCCGAAGGATTTCGAAAGACCGGTGGCGGCCAGGGGTGTGCGCCCACACGGCGCCGGGCTCGGGAAGCGCAGCCGGGCCACCCGGTCGGGGCGGCGGACGTCGTCGACACTCGCCATCAGCTGGTCGGCGCGACGGGCCATGCCCTTGGCCGCCCTGGCCTTGGTCGCCTTTGCCCGCATACGCGCCGCCTGGTCTCGCAGGGCGGTGGCCCGCTTCTCGGCGTTGGCCCGCTCCCGCCGCCGGCGGCGCTCGTCGACCTCGCGCTGGTCCAGGTAGGCCCGCCAGCCGAGGTTGTAGACCTCGAGGGCGGCCCGATTGGCGTCGAGGTGGAAGACCCGGTTGACCGTCGACCCGAGCAGGCCGGCGTCGTGGCTGATGACGACGAGGCCTCCGGTGTGGGCGCGGAGGAAGTCCCGCAGCCAGGCGATCGAGTCCGCGTCGAGATGGTTGGTGGGCTCGTCCAGGAGCAGCAGCTCGGCCCCGCTGAACAGGACTCGGGCCAGCTCGATGCGGCGCCTCTGGCCCCCCGAGAGGGTACGCAGCGGCTGGTCCAGCGCCCGCTCGCCGATCGCCAGGCTGGACGTGATCGAGCTGGCCTCGGCCTCGGCGCCATAGCCACCGAGGACCTGGAAGCGATCCTCCAGGTCGCCGTAGCGCCGCAGGACCCGCTCGACGGCGGCCCGGTCGGGGCCGGCCATGGCGGCTCGCGCCGACTCCATCTCCCGGGTGAGGTGGTCGAGCCCCCGGGCCGAGAGGATCCGCTGGCGAGCGGACACATCGAGGTCACCGGTCCGGGGATCCTGAGGCAGGTAGCCGATCGCCCCCGAGCGCGCCACGTCGCCGGAGGCCGGCGCGGTCTCGCCGGCCAGCGCTGTCACCAGGGTCGTCTTGCCGGACCCGTTGCGTCCGACCAGCCCCACCCGGTCGCCGGGGGCGACGTGGAACGACGCCGGCTCCAAGAGCAGGCGCGGCCCGACGCGCAGCTGCAGGTTGGTAGCGGTGAGCATGGTCGGGCTCCTCGGACGATCAGGAAGAAACGGGCCGCGGCCGACGCCCCCGACGGGGGTCGGCGCTGTTCGACGGTTCGACTATTCGGCCGGGAACCTCACGATCGACAGGATATCGGCCCCGCGGGGCGAACCCTCTGGTGGTGGGGACCGAGGTGCGGCGGTGGCGGGGCCTGGTCGTCATCGCCGTCGCCGCCATCGTGGTTGCTGCCGGAGCCGCCGTCCCGGGTGCCGCGTCGGCTGCTGCCGGCGCGGCGCCGCCCGCGTGGCAGCCCGAAGCGGCGACGTACGGCGTCGGGAGCACGAGCAACGTCGGGGTCACCATGGCCGACGGCACCGTGCTTCGCGTCGACGTCCACTTCCCGACCGATCCGGCGACCGGCAAGGCCGCGCCGGGACCGTTCCCGGTGCTCCTGACCCAGACCCCCTACGGCAAGGAGGCCCTGGGCGACTCGTACTTCGTCCAGCGCGGCTACCTCGAAGTCGTGGCCGACGTCCGGGGCACCGGCGACTCGGGCGGCAGCTGGGGCCTGTTCGACCCGGCCCAGGCCAGCGACGGGGCCGCTCTGGTCCGCTGGGTGGCCCGCCTGCCCCATTCGACCGGTGCAGTGGGCCTGTTCGGCGAGTCCTACATGGGCATCAACCAGTTCCTCACCGCCGCCCGTCTCGGCCCTGGCTCACCGGTCAAGGCGCTGTTCCCCGTCATCTCCGCCGACGACATCTACCGGGACACCGCACTCCAGGGCGGCATCCCCGACACCGAGTTCGGCGGGCTCTACCTGGGCCTGACGGGGGCGCTCAACATGGCCAACCCGCCCTTGGAGAGCGCCGCCGCGCCCAACAGCGGCAGCGGCGCCACTCTGGCAAGCGTCGAGGCCCAGCACGCCCAGGGCCTGGCCACGTACCACGCCGCCAGCCTGGCGAACACCGAGAGCGGCGGAGACCAGGCCTACGACGGCGCCTACTGGGCGGCGCGCAACCCGGCGGACGTGCTCTCCAAGATCGTCTCCGACGGCATCCCGGCCTTCCTCGTGGGGGGCTGGTACGACCTGTTCCAGCGGGGCGAGCCGCTCAACTATGCCGGTCTCCAGAACGCCTGGGCCCACCGACCTGTCGGGGCCCCCATGCGAGCCGACCAGCCCGTGACGGGCCGCTACCAGCTCATGATGGGTCCCTGGTACCACCTGACCGCCGGACAGGGAGTCGACCTCCATCGCGTCCAGCTCGAATGGTTCGACACCTGGCTGCGGGGCGAGCCCACGGGCATGGGCCAGACCAGGACGCCACTCCATCTCTTCCAGCTGGGATCCAACCGCTGGACCGACGCCGCCACGTGGCCGCTTCCCCAGGCCCGGCCGACCACCTACTACCTGTCCGCCGGACCCTCGGGGTCGTCGGCGCCCTCGACCAACGACGGCACCCTTCGGCCCGGCCGGCCGGCCGCGAGCAGCGGATCTGACCCGGTGCTCTTCACGGGGGCCACGAACCCCTGCGACCGCCAGTCCGAGCAGTGGAGCATGGGCGCGCTGTCGCTGGCCACCACCTCAGCCGGCCTTCCGGGCGACCCCTGCACGACCGACGACCGAGCGCTGCAGACGGGGCCGAACGCGCTCACCTACACGACCGGCGCCTTCGGCACGCCGACCGTCCTGGGCGGCCCCATCGACGCCACCATCTACGCCACCTCGACGACGAAGGACGCGGAGTGGGTGGCGACCGTGGAGGACGTGGCGCCGAGCGGCGCCTCCACGCCCCTGACGGCGGGAGCCCTGCTGGGCTCGTTCCGGGCCGTGGACGCGGGGAAGAGCTGGTACGGATCCGGTGGCGTGCCGCTCCTTCCGTACCACCCGTACACGCAGGCCTCCGCCACGCCGGTGACGACCGGCTCGGTGACGCGATTCGACGTCGAGGTCTTCCCGACCGTCGCCGTGCTCGCTCCCGGGCACCGCCTCCGCGTCACGGTCACGACGTCGGACACCCCCCACCTCGGTCCCACCCCGGCGCAGCTGGCCAATCTCGTCGGGGGCGCGTACCAGGTCCAGCGCAACGCGAGGGCGGCCTCCTTCGTCGAGCTGCCCCTGGCCCCGGCAGCGTCGCTCGCCGCGCCCTGCGGCCTCTGCCACTAGCCCGACCGGGTCGAGCCCGCCTACGGTGGCTCACCCAGGACCGCCGGCCCCAAGGCCGGCCCGGAAGGGCGTGGAGCTCGAGCGTGGACTCGTTTGCCGGGAAGTTGGCCGTTGTCACCGGAGGCGCCTCCGGCATGGGACGGGAGCTGGTGCTTCAGCTCGCAGCCGAGGGATGCGCGGTCGCCACCTGCGACATCGACCCCGCCGGTGTGAGCGAGACGGCCGGACGCGCCCCAGCCGGGAGCCGGATCACGACGCACGTGTGCGACGTCTCGGTCGAGGCCGACGTCCAGAGCTTTCGTGACGAGGTGACGAGCCAGCACGCAACCGACCACGTGAACCTGGTGTTCAACAACGCCGGCATCGGAGGAGGCGGCAGCTTCATCGCCGACGAGCGGGCGGCCTGGGAGCGGACCTTCGCCATCGACTGGTGGGGTGTCTACTACTGCACCCGAGCATTCCTGCCCCTGTTGATCGCCAGCGACGACGGCTACCTCGTCAACACCAGCAGCGTGAACGGATTCTGGGCGTCGCTCGGTCCCGGCGTCCCCCACACGGCCTACAGCACGGCCAAGTTCGCGGTGAAGGGGTTCTCCGAGGCCCTGATCGAGGATCTCAGGATCCACGCGCCACACGTCAAGGTCGCGGTCGTGATGCCCGGCCACATCGGGACCGACATCGTGGTCAACTCCCGGCGCATCCTCGGCAGCCCCGAGCCGGAGGAGATCCCCGACGCCGACCTCGAGCAGATGCGAGACCAGATGGCCATGCGGGGCCTCCCGGCGGACGACATCTCGGCTGACCAGCTGCGCCAGATCGTCAAGATGATGGTCGAGGGCTTCCGTGACAGCGCACCACTCACCGCCGCCGAGGCGGCGACGATCATCCTGGACGGCGTGCGGGCGGGACGCTGGCGGATCCTCGTCGGCGACGACGCCAAGGCTCAGGACTCGAGAGTCCGGGCCGACCCCGATCGGGCCTACGACCACGGCAGCACCGACTTCGGCACCGCCCTGCTCGGCTCGCGCCCGGGTCAGTGAGCTGCGACCCCTCCCCCGGGTCAGGCAGTCTTGCCCGAGTCGATCCAGCGCTGGAAGACCTGCACCTTCTCCTCCGACCACGCTCGGTCGCACGGCATCGACCCGTTCCGCAGGCGCTCGAGGATGTCGTCAGCTCGCGCGCCCACGTCGTCGAAGGACCAGAGGTCGAAGGCAAATTTCATCGATTGCCGGTCGCGGTCGCGAAACAGCGGCTTGATGTGCTTGGCGAAGCTCACCGTCTCGTCGGAAGTGGGCAAGGCCGCCGGTGGCTCGTCGCCGGCATCCGCAGAGGGCACGGCTGAGACCCTACCGCCCGGAGGGCCGGCGGTGCCCCAGCTCCAATGAGGCATGGGCATGTGCTCGGGAGGCTCGGCGCCAGCCTGGGAGTTCTCGAGAGCGAGGCGCGATCCCCACTCGATGTAGGAGGCGAAGGCGGAGCGGAACTCGGGATCTCTCGGCATCCCAGCCTCGTCGGCCGAACGGAGGATGAGCGTGACCCAGCGGGCGCGCTTCTCCTCGGTGAGGCCCTTGCCGATGTGCTGATGCACCATCCGCGTGTAGCCCCCGAATTCCTCGCTGTACGCCGGGGGTCCGCCGAACACCTCGCCCAGCCACTTGGCCACCCGTTGCGGGTGGTCGGCCGACATGTTGGCGAACAGTGGGGCCAGCAGCGCGTCCTCGGGCACATACCTTTCGTAGAACAGCCGGGTCATCCTGGTGAGGGCAGGAAGGCCGCCGCACCATTCGAACATCGTCGGCTCGCGGTCGGGGTCGAAAGCGGGATCATGGAAGTCCACGTACCAGTGCATGCCGCTGCAGAACGGCTTGTTCTGTGAGTGGCCGCAGCGGCACAGGGCGTAGTGCTCGTACGACGCCCCAGCGTTGCGCGCCACGTCAGCGCCGTCGTCTCTCACGAGGGCGATCCCGCCGGTGATGCGGTAGGGACCGTCCTTGGAGACCTCGATGGACGGCTCCCGGCGGTTGTCCCAGTCGACGCGGTCGCGCGCCTCCCCGCCGTCGATGGCGTAGCTGAGCGCCCCCGAGGGACAGTCCCGGACGGCCCGGATGATCTCGTCCATGCGGCCCCCGCTGGGTGCGACGAAGGGCTCCTGGTCGGTCCGAAAGACCGTCGACAGGCGGTCGCTGCACAGGCCCGCGTGCTGGCACGTTCCCCGGTTGTCGAGGATCGTCACCTGCTGGCCCACATAGGTGTCACGGCGGTCAGGGACCCGCTTCGGATCCTTGGCTGCGGTGAACCCGTTCGTGGCGTGGGTGCCGTCGCAGAACGGCTTCATGGCCGAGCCGCCGCACCGGCACAGCGCCATCGTCGGGCGGGATGGGATTGCCTCTCCGAGCCAGCTACGCAGGCTCTCGGCGTTGGTCACGAGGTACGGACCGTCGGGTGCGGGCTCGATCCCGGGCGCCATGCGGGCCTGCAGGCTCCGCAGCTCTTCCGTCCGGGCGTCAGCCTCATCCGGATCGAGCTGGCAGGCGAGATCTTGCAACGCTGCGGTCGCCTCGAGCACGGCACGCCTCGCCGCCGAATCCGTGCTGAGACGGCTGCACAGCCGGGTCGCCTCCTTGGCCAGTTGCCACGCTTGATCGCGCACCGGGCCCTCGGCCGCGACGGGGCGGTCTTCTTCGCGCCCCGACCCTCCCTCGGACGCCGGGGCGAGGATGTCTGCAAGCGGACGCAGGACGCTGTCGACCAGTCGGGCGGCCACCGCACGCGCCTGTCCGGTCTCGAAGTCGTCAGCGCCGGCAACGACCGCTCTCGTAAGCCGAACGGCACCGTCGAACAACGTCGCCAGCTCGCGCCGGACCTCCCCGATGGCGGCACCGCGGACTGCCTGCGACAACTGATCGGCGCGGGCGCGCAAGGACGCCAGCTCCTCGCGTTCGCCGTCGCCGTCGGCTTCGGCTGCGGGCGCCACGTCCGGAGTGGCTCGGGGACGAGCGCCCCAGTCCGAGAAGTGGTCCTTCAGCGATTGGGCCGTGTCCGACAAGGCGGCACCGACCGGGGCCAGGCTGTCGGCTACCCGCCCGCCCGCCTCCGAGGCGATCTGTCCAGACAGCATGGCCGCCTCGTCCAGGCGCTCGGCGAGCAGCGCCCACGCCGCCGAGCGGTGGGGCATCAGGTAGTCGCTCTCGTAGAACAGCTCGAAGCTGGGACCCGCCGTCTTGCCATCGAAGCCGGGTCCCACGGGAAGGGTCGTGATCAGCTCACCTAGGGGCTTGATGACCTGGAACATCAGCGCCAGGGTCGCATCGGCCAGTGTGGCCAGCTGCGCGTCGGTCTCCTCGGTGTGGGCGAAGTACCGCTCGAAGGTCTGGAGCAGGATCTCGTAGCCGACGTTGAACAGGTCGGTGCACTTTGCGGTCAGCACGTCGGTGATGAGCGGCACCGCGACGTGGCGCTCCGGCTGGCGGCAGTTGGCCGCCATCACGGGACGGACCGGGTCGAAGCCCGGGTTGGCCTCTTTCATCTGCAAGAACTCGTCGAGCACCTCGACGAACTGTCCGAAATGGGCAGTTCGCCACTCGCCCCTCGGGCCCTCGCCCTGCTCGAGGATGGTGTCGACGGCCTGCTGGGCCGAGCCGAGGTCGGTCACCGCGACCAGCTCGGGCCAGCGGAAGCTCGCGGTGGTCGCCTGGGCCTCGGCGGGCCCCACGAACAGGCCCTCCTCGCCGTACTTGTCCGCCAGATGGGCGAGGCCCTGCTCGATCGACCGGTACAGGTGACCGACGGTGGCGAAGTCCTGCAACCTGGGCACGATGTCGCCCTCCTCCAGAACCGGCTCCGCCCTGCCCATCGCCCTCAGGCCGTCGGCGTCCTCGAGCTCCATGCCCTCGGGGCGCTCGAGGAACATGAAATGCCGGAGCGCCTGCTCCCCGAATGGCAGCAAGGCCAGCTGCACGCCGGCGGGATAGTGATCGAGGGGCTGCGGCAGGTTGGGCCGGGCCAGGTGCGGCGCGGCGCCCACTGCTGACAGCAGGTTGTGGACGAGCGCGAGGTGGAGCATCTCCTGGGTGGCCACGTGGGCGACGGCCCCCCGCCAGCGCCGGGCGGCGTCGACTTCCGTCGCGCTCAGGCCCTCGTCCTCGCTCTGCTTGAGGGAAAAGGCGGCGAAGAGGTACTGGCACATGATGCCGTGCTCGAGCTCCGCCGCCTCGCAGAGCATGTAGATCAGCGCTTCCCGGTGCTCGATCACGAACGGAGCCTCTGGCTCCGCCTTTCCTCCGCGAGCCGCGATGAGCTGAGCCAATCGCCCTTGACCAGCGGCAGCCGTCGCGCCACTCGCCGTCTCGTGCACACCGCTCATGGCGCTCCTCCCTCGCCGGTCCGTCGGCAGTGTCGACAGGTCAGACCGTACGACTCTTCGAAGGCGACCGCATCTCACAGCGCAATCGTCGTTGATGTGTCGAGAGCCAGGTGTAGCGTTTGCTCGGTGGACAGGGCCCCGCAGCGGGACCCCCACGCTGGGCCCGGGTTGCCGCTCGGCTGGCTGTTGGCAGCGGTGGGCGCCGCCGGCGCGCTGGTCGCGGCCGCGACTCATCCTCTCGACGCCAGGTTGGCGGCAGCGCAGGACTGGTCGCCGTTCGTCCTCGTCACGGGTCTTCTCCTCGTCGGTCGCGTGGCGGAGGACGACGGCCTGTTCTCGGCCGCAGGCCACCAGCTCGCCCGGACCGCTCGAAGCGGCCTGGCCTTGTTCGTCGGTGGGGCGGTCGTGGTCGGCGTCGTGACGGCGATCCTCAATCTCGACACGGCGGTGGTGTTTCTGACCCCTGTCCTCGTCTACACCGCCAGGAGCCGAGGGGAGAGCGACGCAACTCCCCTCGTCTATGCCTGTCTCCTGCTCGCCAATGCCGGCTCCCTCCTCTTGCCGGGCTCGAACCTGACGAACCTCATCGTCCTCGGTCACCTGCACATTTCAGGGGGAAGGTTCCTCGCCCACACCTGGCTGGCGTGGCTCGCCGCCTTGGCAGTGACCGGTGCCGTCGTCGTCGTCTTCGAGCGACGGTCGCTCCGGGTGACCGCCCGCGAGCTCACGAGCCCGGAACGGCCGGTGCTCGGGATCGGTCTTGCCGCGGTTGTGGCAGCCACGCTGCTGGTGCTGGTCCTGAGGTCCCCCGCCATTCCCGTTGCCCTCGTCGGCTTCGTCGGCGTCGCCCTTCGGTGCGTCGGGCGAAGGCAACGCTTGGGGCCGACACTCGACACGCTAGGGCTCCCGGTGCTCGTCGGGCTCTTCGGGGTGGCGGTCGCACTCGGTGTCCTCGGTCGGGCCTGGTCGGGCCCGGCGATGGCCTTGTCGCATCTCGATGTGTGGGCTACGGCGTTCGTCGCCGCCGGGACGTCAGTCCTTGTCAACAACCTGCCGGCGGCGTCCCTGCTCGCCGCCCGGGTGCCACCCCACCCATTCGCCCTGCTGGTCGGGCTCGATATCGGACCGAACCTCTTCGTGACCGGCTCCCTGGCGTGGATTCTCTGGCTACGGGCGGCTCGAGCCGCCGGGGCGCGCCCGTCACTCGCCAAGGCAGCTCGCCTCGGCGTTGTGGCCGTGCCCCTGTCGATGGTCGCCGCCGTCGGCGCCCTCGTGCTCACTGGGTCCCGCTGAGTCGAAAGCTCTCTGCCGTAGGTCGTGCTCACCGACGCCGACGTCGCTCCCACCAGCCGGGTCCTCCTCGGGCCAGACCAGCCTCCTCCAGCCGGTCGAGGATGACCGCCACCTCGCCCAGCGGCATCCCTGTCCGCCGCAGGACCTCGTCGGTCCCCGTGGGCTGCCAGTCGAGGGCGTTCAACGTGGCTCTCTCGTCTTCGCCGAGCTCGGCACCCCGTGGAGGAGTCGGAGTCGTCGAGCGCCCGGTCCGCTCCAGATCCACCGCGACCAACACGTCGTCGGCGTCCCGAGCCGGTTGACATCCGTCGGCCAGCAGAGCGTTGGTCCCCTCGGAGGCCGGACTGCGCACCGAGCCGGGGACGGCCATCACGAGTCTCCCCCGCTCGATCGCGGCCTCGACCGTGTGCAGCGCGCCACTACGGCGATGGCCCTCGACGACCACGACGACCTGGGCGATGGCGGCGATGATCCGGTTGCGCATCGGAAAGCGCCAGGCCGCAGCTGTCGTCCCGAGCGGGGACTCGGACAACAAGGTGCCCCTCGTCGCCACCTGGTCCCACAACCGGGCGTTGCGGCTGGGGTAGACGACGTCGAGGCCCGACGCGACCACACCCACTGGCGGCGCGCCTGTCGCGGCTAGCGCGCCTTGATGAGCAGCGGCGTCGATACCCAGGGCGAGGCCGGAGACAACGACGACGCCCGCCCGGGCCAGGTCGCGCGACAGCTCGGCGGCGACGTCCTGGCCGTAGTGCGTCGCTGAGCGTGTACCCACGACGGCGACGATGGGCCCTGTGAGGGCGCCGAGGTCGCCGCGCGAGAACAGCACGGCTGGTGCCTCGTGGTCGTCCGCCAGCACCGAGGGATAGTCGGCGTCCCCGAGCAGGTGTACCGCGACGCCGGCGGCCTGATGGGCCCGGCCTATCGCGGCCAGGTCGACCCGTCGCGCCGCGCTCGCCCAGTCACCAGCGAACGCAGCGGTATCCCCACCGAGAGCGCGCGGCACGAAGCCCCGATCCTCCGCCACCCCAGCCCAGGCCGCTGCCGCTGGGGCGGCCGCGAGCAGGGCGCGAAGCCGACCGAAGCTCATCTTCGGCAGCCCTGCCAGCGCGGCCGCTGCGAGCCTGTCGACCTCCGTGGCCTCGTTGGCTGACACAGCGCCGCTCATGACGCCAGCGACGGTGCCAGCGCCGTGAAGGCCACCCGCAGCTCGAGGGCCGCGGCCACTTGCCCCGCTCCGATGACCGGTGGGGCGCCGTCGAGGTCGGCGAGCGTACGGGCGACGCGCCGGACGCGGTGCAGCCCTCGTGCGCTCAGCGCGCCCGATCGCAGCCGGCGTTCCAGCAACGCCTCGGCCTCACTGCTGAGCGGTGCAACCTCGTCCAGCCGGTTCGCCGGAATCCCGGCATTGGCTCGCACGCCGCGTGCGCCGGCCAGCTCCCGGGCCTGGGCCACGCGATCGGCCACCGCCGCGCTGCTCTCCCCTGCCGGTCCGCCCAGCAGCTCCCCGACGTCGGGACGACTCAGCGCGACGCGCAGGTCGAAGCGGTCCAGCACTGGTCCGGAGAGACGACGCGCATACCTCGCCCGCGCCGCCTCCGAGCAGCGACAGGCACCCGGCATCGACCCTTCTCCGCACGGACAGGGGTTCATGGCCCCGACGAGCAGGAAGCGAGCGGGGAAGGTCACGCTCGCCCGAGCCCGGCAGACTCGCACCACGCCCTCCTCGAGCGGTTGACGCAGGGCCTCGAGAACCGTCCCGGCAAACTCACCCATCTCGTCGAGGAACAGGACGCCGTTGTGGGCAAGGCTGATTTCCCCCGGTCGCATCCACGACGTGCCACCCCCGATGACGGACACGTCCGAGGCGCCATGGTGCGGCGCCCGGAACGGCGAGCGCCGGACGAGGTCGCCCGACAGGGCGAGCCCTGCAGTCGAGTGCACGCGCGTCGTCTCGAGGGCCTCTGCCGATCCCAGTGGGGGAAGAATGGGCGCGAGCCGGCTGGCGAGCATTGTCTTCCCAGACCCCGGTGGGCCGATGAAGAGCACGTGATGACCTCCCGCCGCGGCCACCTCAAGCGCCCGCCGGCCGAGGCGCTGGCCGCGCACGTCGCGGAGATCCGGCTCCTGGGACCCCGTCGCTGCCACCCTCGGACGAACGGACACGCTCGGCCAGGGGCCCACCCCCCGCAGGGCGTCGACGAGCTGGGACAGCGAGCTGATCCCTCGGACGACGTGGCGGCCAACCAGCGCCGCCTCGTCGGCGCAGGCTGCCGGCACGACGACCGCACCGACGCACATCGCATCCACGAGAGCGACGACTCCAGGGATCCGCCGCAGCGAGCCGTCGAGTCCGAGCTCCCCCAGGAAACCGCAGTTCTCCACCGCCTCGGCCGGTAGCTGACCGCTGGCGACGAGCAGACCGATGGCGATCGGCAGGTCGAGTCCCGCGCCACCCTTGCGGACCCCGGAGGGGGCGAGGTTCACCGTCACCCTCCGCAGCGGCCAAGGCAGCCCGCTCGACAGCAGGGCCGCCCGCACGCGGTCTCGCGACTCCCTGCAGGCGGCGTCGGGCAGGCCGACGACGGTGAACCCGGGCAGGCCGTTGGAGACGTGTACCTCCACGGCGACTGGCCGACCCTCGACACCGAAGAGGGTGGCGGATGGGATGGCGGCGATCACGGCTACTCCCTGGTCATGCGATCCATTGGGAGGGCCTGGGTGTGGGCGCCGGCCACTCGAGGCGCCGTGGGCATCGTACGCGAGAGGTGTGACAGCAACCTCCCCCAGATGCGATGCGAGGCATCCCGCGGCCGCCGAAGAGCGACCGTCTCGATTGTGCCCGCGTTCCACCTTATGTCGAAAGCACCGGGCGCCAGCGATCCATTTCGACGTAAGGTGGAACACTGGGTACTTGCACGGACGTCCCTTCGAAAGCCGCGGGACGAGGAGGCGACGTCAGTCGGGGCCGCCGACGAACGCACCCTGCGAACGAAGATCAGCACGCAGGGCAGCGATGTCGACATGCTGGACAGCGACGCGGGCAGCGGCAGCCCGTGCCGCTCCCGCGCCCGCGGCCTCCCCGGTGGCCATCGCCGCCGGGATCTCCTTGGTGGCCTGGTGCACGTAGCGGGTCGTTGAGATGCATCGGCCCGCCACAAGCAGGTTGGTCACCGCCGGCGTGACGAGGCAGCGATACGGGATGTCGAACACCACGTGTCGCCTCGTCCAGTGGCCCGTCTGGGCGATCGCGTCCGGAAAGCGGAGGTCCCCGTCCTCCTTTCGGAGCACGTAGGCACCGACCAGCCGACGACTCTCGGTGATGCCCAGCATGCGCGCGTAGTCGTCGAGCCACGCGTCCGCGAATCCCGGGACCTCTCGTCGGAGCCGCTCGAACTCACTTCGCGCCGCCAGTCGGCACCGCACCTCGGCCGCCGTCATGTCGTCGGGATCACACGGATCGACCCGCTGGGTCGAAGGTCCCCAGGGAACCAGGACGCGCCCCCTCCCGGTGGTGAGGAACAAAGTGCGACCAGCGTCGTCTACCGCCGCCTCGGGCACGCCGCCGACCCGGAACCACAGGTACGGCGGGATGCTCACCCTTTCGTGGTCGGCGCCGGCCGCGACGACCACGTCTGCGTCGCCAGTGGCATCGACCACCACCTGCGGGCAGATCGCCTCCCGACCCCGCTTCGACTCCACGATGACGGCTGCGACGGCTGCGTCGGTCATGGCAACCGTGGCGAACGAGCTGTGGAGACGGAGCCGGACGCCAGCCGTCGCGAGCGTCTCGTGGGCGACGTCGACGAAGACCTCGGGGTCGAACGCCACCGAGTACCGCACCGCCTCCGGAGGAGCACCCCAGATGAGCCCCCATCGGCGCCACCGATCCACTGTCGAAGGGTCCTCGCTGTCCCATTCACTCGCAGGCGGGTGACGCGCCGCTCCGCGCTCGTCGATGCGGTCGATGAACTCCTGGCACAGTCCGGCCACCACAGCCGTACCGCCACCGTCATCCATGGTCAGGAGCAGGTTGATGAGCCCGACGGTCGCCAGGCCACCGAGGAAGCCCGACTGCTCCAGCAGCCAGGTGTCCGCGCCTCGGCGGGCCGCCGCTAACGCGGCCGCGATGCCGGCGGAGCCGGCCCCCACGACCAACACGTCTGGTTGACCAATCACGGGTAATCGGCGGGCGGGCTCGAGCCATGACGACACGGGGTGATTGTGGTCCCACAGTGGCACCGTCGGAAACTCTCTGGCTCTCGGCGGCCAGGGCTGCGACGGTGTCGGCAGGCACCGACCACGCCGATGACGGAGCCGACATGCATCCCCTTCTGCTCCACAACTGGACCCCAGAGCCGATGGCCTGGCGAAAGGCGCCAGCGCCCGGCCGCCCCTGCCCGCCGAGGCGAGGGGCCGGCCGGGCGCGGTGGGGTCTGCACTCTCGTCGAACGGGCAGTTGGAGGCGGACAGTCGGGATGTGGCTGGTCGAGGCCGGCCTCGCCCTCGCCGTTCGCGACTGAGCAATGGTCCATCAAGGGGTGCCCACAAACCTCTAACCTGTCGGCGTGCCTGTCACCTCACGGACGGCCGTCCTCGGGCGTCGACGCCTCTCCAAGCTGTCTCTCGGGGTCGCCCTCTCGACCGCCGCACTCGTCGCCGCCAGCTGTTCGAGCGGTGGCAAGTCGACGACGAGCGGCCCCGCCACCGCGCCCCTGACTGGTCTAGTCGTCCCAAGCGTGAACCAGCGGCCCGCCCTGTCGATCAAGGTCGACAACTCACCGCCTGGACTACCCCAGTCGGGTCTCGACAAGGCCGACATCGTCACCGACGCTCTCGTCGAAGGTGGGCTTACGAGGCTGCTGGCCACATACCAGTCCCAGGACGCGACACTGGTCGGCCCGATCCGATCGGCTCGGCCCGTCGACGCCGCACTGCTGCGCCAGCTCGGCGGGGGCATCTTCGCCTACTCGGGCGCGGCCGCCGGAGAGATCGCACCGGTCAAGGCGCAGTCCACCGCGACCCTGCTGTCCTTCGACGCCGGTATCTCGGCCTTCAAGCAGCTCCCGGGGCATCCGGTGCCGTTCCAGGTGTACGCCTCGACCACCGATCTCTACGCCGCTGGGGAGAAGGCGGGCGCGAGCACGAGCCCGCCGAAGCCGATCTTCACGTACAACGCCGCCGTGCCGAAGGGGTCGAGCGGCGTCACCGCCCGCATCCCGATGTCGAACATCTCCACCGTCACCTGGACCTGGGACCCGACCACCCAGAAGTACCTGCGAACTCAGAACGGTAAGGCGGACGTGCTCTCCAACGGATCGCGTATCTCGGCCACTGATGTCGTGGTGCTGTCGACTGCCATCGGGCCGACGGGGATTTTTGACTCCGCAGGCAACGAGGACCCACTCGTGATCGTGGTGGGGTCCGGCCCGGCTGCCGTCCTGCGCAACGGACAGGTCATCACCGGCACGTGGACGCGCAACACCATCACCGACACGATGAAGCTGACCGACTCGACGGGCGCCACAATCGCGCTCCAGCCCGGCCCTTCGTGGATCGAGCTCCAGCCCCGCCCGCTCACGCCCGCCATCTCATAACCAGCTCGGGCTCTCAAACGACAGCGCCGGGCCGATCCTCCTGTCGGTCCACCATCGGCGCCAGCACACCGGCCGCGGCGACGGCTCCAGTGGTGGCGAGCAGCATCGTCCACCGGCCGAACCGAGGCAGCGAGCGGAACGCGAGCAGCGTGCCCAGAAGGTCCCCGGCGTCCGCCAGGCCGCCTGCTTCCAGCCAGCCGCGGGACGGCGCGCCGCGATCCATAGCCAGGATGGCTCCCAAGCCGAGGGCGATGTCACGGCTGCCGAGCGACCGGGCCAGCAGCTTGTCGGTCGGACGTCCCACGCCGCGACCCAACCACGGTCTGGTCACGAGCCGGGGGGCCACGATGGCAGTGGCTCCGATGGCCACCCGCAGGCCGGCCAGGCGACGGGCGTACTCGCGCGCCTCCTCTTTGGTCACGGCGCCTTCATAGCACCTCTCGGCCCGAGCTCTGTATGCCAGCGCGTGAGGCGTTGTCCGGGCAGACCGAACGGTAGGAGCAGGTCCGGCACACCGGCTCGGTGCTCACGCCCCGCCACTCCCGCTCGGCGCCGACGGCGGCGCCGAGGCCGATGAGCTCGGCCGAGATCTCCTCCAGGTCCTCGGCGTCTGGCTCGAAGGGGTCAGGATCGTCGGCGGCCTGAGGCGACAGGTGCTCATGGCGCAGCCGAAGCTGGAGCCCGAGCTCCTCGGCGAGCGGCGCGAGCAGCCATGCCTGCACCCGGGCCTCGGCGCTGTCGCGCAACGTGGCCACCTGCGGCACGCCGCACTTGTAGTCACGGGCATCCAACAGACCGCCGTGGCTCCACACGGCATCGATGGTCCCCGTCACCATGAGCACCGGCCGCGCGCCGAACCAGCCCCGGGCGAGCTCTCGCTCGTGCCCGACGGAGATGGCTCCCCGGGGACACCGGCGGGCATGGCGATCGAGAAATCCCAAGGTCCTCGAGGCGTCGAGGCCGTCGGCGCCGGCATGGCTCTCGGCCAGGTCAGACATCCGGAGCGCATCGCCACAGCGGCCTTCGCGGTGGAGTCGGTGCAACAGTCGATGGACGAGCAGTCCCTCGTTGGCCCCGCCCGGGCCCGGATCGGTGCCGGGCAGCGACAGAAGATGGCGGGCCCGAAAGGCCCGGCGACACCGGTACCAGTTCTCCACCGCCGTGGGGCTCAGGCGCACGATGTCGCCGATGAGATCCTCTCCCTGGTGATCGTCGACATCGGTCGGCGGGACGGGCGTACCTGCGTTGCGATGGGCCGGGCAGTCTTCGGCGTGCCGGCACATGCCACAGCCCTGGCCGATCTCCGGCGACGGCGAGCGCGCCCGCTCCCGAACGACCGCCACGCGCTCATCCAGCAGAGCCCCGAGGCCCTGCAGGTCCCTAGCCCAGTCGATCTCCCACTCGTCGGCATCGGCACCCAACAGGTCGACGTGTCGCACCCGCAGACCCCCGCCCGACGCCCGCCTGGCGAGGCGGAGCACGGCGCAGAGCACCTTGGCGCTCCTCGTGGGGTCGGCGCACACGGGGCCACCCCACAGCTCGAGCTGGCGGAGCTCCAGGTCGCCGTCCGCGTCCTCGACCGCGAGATCGATGGCGCCTCCAACGGTGAGGTTCCGCTTCGGCCAGTAGTCGGGCCTGCTGGGCCCGTGGGCGACAGCCCGGACGTCCCGGCCACCGAAATGACGAACGTAGCCGGCGCCGGCCTCCACGAAGATGGCTGCCTCCTCCGGGAGCAGGTTCGACGGAGGACCGAAGTCCTCGGGCCGGGGCGCCCGCAGCTGGCGATGAGCGGCCGTGGCCCTGGCCACGAGGGCGTTGCGGATGCGCCATCGATTGAACGCCGTCCGCGTCCCTGGTCGCTCGTCGATCTCGCAGGCCAGCCACCGGGGGCACGCCCGCTCGGCGGCCTCGAGGCAGAGCGGGGTCACCTTGGCGGGCGCCGGTGTCACCCTCGCTCGCTGCGTTCCGCTCGTGGGCCCACCAGCGGTGATCGTAGCGACGGGGTGGTGCAGAGCGGTGAACGTCATGCCGACATCTCACTGACGGCGATCTCAACGAAAATTTCTCCAACTTTCCGTCAATGGGGTCGGCGACCGCCGTAGACTCCGGCGATGGCTCGCGTCATGGCGGTGGCGAACCAGAAGGGCGGGGTCGCCAAGACGACGACGGTGCACGCGCTCGGGGTTGCGCTCAGCGAGCTGGGCGAACGTGTGCTGCTCGTCGACCTGGATCCCCAGGCCTGCCTGACGTACTCAGTGGGACTCGACCCTGACAGCCTTCCTCGGTCCGTGCACGACGTCTTCGTGCGCCGGGTGCCGGTGAAGGAGGTGCTGCAATCCGTCGAGGCGCTAGACGTGGTGCCGGCCACGATCGACCTGGCCGGCTCCGAAGTGCTGCTCCTCACCCGCACCGGGCGCGAGCACGCCCTGGCCAGGGCGCTGGAGCCGCTGCGAGGCAGCTACGACACCGTGCTCGTGGACTGCCCACCATCACTGGGCGTGCTCACCATCAACGGGCTCACGGTCGCCGACGAGGTTCTCGTCCCGCTGCAGTGCGAGGCCCTGAGCCATCGCGGCGTGGCCCAGCTCCTCGACACCATCGAGGACGTCCGGGCCTTCGCCAACTCCGATCTCGCCGTGCGAGGGATCATCGCGACGATGCTCGACCCGAGGACCCGCCATTCCCGACAGATCCTCGGCGACGTGCGCGACCGCTATGCGCTGCCCGTCCTCGATCCTCCGGTCGGCAAGTCCATCCGCTTCGCAGAGGCGCCGGCTCGTGGACGCTCGATCCTCCGCCACGCCCCCGGCTCGCCGGGCGCAGAGGCGTACCGCGCCCTCGCCAGGACCCTCCACGCGGACCTGAACGGGCAGGAGACGGTGGGGAGCTGAGATGACGAGCAGTTCCGATCCTCTGGGCCGGCGAGCACTCTTCTGGGCTCCCGGCGTGCGCGCCGACGAACGAGAGCACGGGGCGCCCGAGGCATCGGGCCGGCGCGCCCTGTTCTCGGCGCCTGCCCCACGGCCGGGGACCATGGTCCTCGTGTGCTCCTCCTGCGGAGTCCACACGCGGGTGACGTACGCCGACTACATCCGTCGTCATTTTCCGTTCTGGCTCTGGATCCCGGGCCGCCGGTACTCCCGGCTGCTTCCCTGCCCCGCCTGCGGTCGGCGTACCTGGCTCGAGGCCATCTTCCGCGGCTGAGCGGCTCGCCGGTCAGAACCCTCGGAACTTGGGGTCGCGCTTCTGGCTGAAGGCCTGCACGGCCTCGACAGTGTCGGCGGTAGAGAAGTTCAACGCCTGGCAGCGGGCCTCGTCCTCAACGGCCTGCTCCATCGAGGTGGCCCCGTTGTTGAGCATCGTCTTGGTCATCGAGAGCGCCAGTGGCGGTCCCTTGGCCAGGGTGCGGGCCCAATCGTCGACGAACCCGTCGAGGTCGGCTGCCGGCACCACCCGGTTGACCAACCCGATGTCAGCCGCCTCCTTGGCAGAAACGATCTCGGCGAAGAAGGCGAGCTCCTTGGCCCGGTGGAGCCCGATCAGCCGGGGCAGCACCCACGATCCCCCGAAGTCGACCGAGAGGCCGCGCCGGGAGAAGATCTCTGAGAAGCGAGCGTCCTCCGATGCCACGATCAGGTCGCAGCCCAGGGCGAGGTTGCAGCCCGCTCCGGCGGCGATCCCGGCGACTTTGGCGATCGTGGGTTTCGGCACCCGATGCAACGCCAGGGCCACGTCACCGACGCGGCGCATGCGCACCAGGCCGTGGTCACCCCCACCGTCGGACACCCCGCTCAGGTCCTGGCCGGAGCAGAATGCACCCCCGGCGCCGGTGACTATCAGCACACGGTCCTCGGTGCTCCGGGCGACGGCCTGAAACGTCTCCCACAGCTCGATCCACATCGTCTCGTTGATGGCGTTCTTGCGGTCTGGCCGGTCCATGGTCACGGTCACGACCCCGTCGGCGCGCTCTACTCGGAGAGTCTCCATGGGCCCGCACGATAATCACCGGACCACCGACGGTCCTCCGCCGCCTACCTACCGCGCCGAGGCAGCGACCCCGAGGGCGGCATCGAGGTCGGCCCACAGGTCCTCTACGTGCTCGATGCCGACGCTGACCCGGACCAGGCCGGCCGGCGTCGCCTCCTCGCCCTCCCAGCGCTGGCGCCGCTCCAGCAGCGTCTCCACCCCACCCAGGCTCGTGGCGTGCACACAAAGGCGCACCGCGTCGCACAGGGCGTCGGCGATCGGGGCGCCGCCGTGCACCTCGAACGACAGCATGGCGCCGAAGCCGTCCATCTGCCGGGAGGCCAGCTCGTGGCCAGGGTGGTCGGCGAGCCCCGGGTAGCGCACGACGGAGACCCCGGGATGGGCGGCCAGGCGACGGGCCAGCTCGGCGGCGTTGGCCTGGGCCCGCTCGAGGCGGACGTCGAGAGTACGCACCCCGCGGAGGGCGAGGAACGCCTCGACCGGCCCGGGTACGGCGCCGTGCAGGCTCCGCCGCCGGCGGAGCGCCTCGCCCCAGCGGTCCTGGTCACCGGTGATGGTCGCCCCCATCACCACGTCGGAGTGACCGGCCAGGAACTTGGTGACGCTGTGCACGACGACGTCGGCGCCCAGCTCGAGGGGGCGCTGGAGCAGGGGCGTGGCGAAGGTGTTGTCGACCACCACCGGGACGGCGACCGCCCGGGCCCCCTCGCACAGGGCGGCGAGGTCTGCGATCGCCATCATGGGATTGGTCGGGGACTCGCACCACAGCAGCTCGGCGCCGTCGATGGCGGCGAGCGTGGCCGAGGTGTCGGTGATGTCGACGAGCCGGACGAGGAGCCGGCCGCGCCCCGCCAACTCGGCCAGCAGTCCCCGCGTGCCCAGGTAGGCGTCCTGTGGCGCCACGACCAGTGCACCGACGGGCAGGGTCTCGAGGACAGCGGCGATCGCCGCCAACCCGGACGCGAACACCAGCGCCTGGCCGCCCTCCAGGGAGCCCAGCACCTCCTCCAGGGCGTCCCAGACGGCGTTGCCCTCCCTTCCGTAGGAGAGCGGACCGTCCGCCCGGTAGGTCGAAGACAGCGGCACGGCCACGTTGACGGGCGCCCCCGCGACCGCCTCTCCCCTACCTGAGGCCACCGCGACCGAGGCTGGATGCAGTGGTGGGCTCAGAACGCCCCCTCGACCACCTCGACGACGCCTCCCAGCACCGACGCCACGTCGAACCGCACCAGCCCGGCGTGGTAGGACCCCTCCTCGAGCCACCGGGCCGCAGCCCGCCGCAGGCGGGCCTGCTTGGCCCGCGTCACCGCCTCGACGGGCGCCCCGAAGACGGTCGAGGACCGGGTCTTGACCTCGCACACGACGATCAGGTCGCCGTGGCCCAGCACGAGGTCCAGCTCGCCCTGGGGACAGCGCCAGTTGCGGGCCACGACATCGAATCCGGATGCCCGGTACCACTCGGCCACCCTCTCCTCGCCGTAGGCGGCGAGCTCCTGGCGCCGAGCGACCCGTTCCACGGCTAGAGCTCCTTCTCGGGGAGCTCCTCCACGTTGACGTCCTTGAACGTGACGACCCGGACGGAGGAGACGAATCGGGCGGGCCGGTACATGTCCCACACCCAGGCATCATTCAGCTGGATCTCGAAGTGGGGATGCCCCGCCTCCCCCTTGGCCTCCATGCTCACGTGGTTGGCCAGGTAGAACCGTCGGTCGGTCTCGACGACATAGCGGAACATCGGGAGCACCGCTCGGTACTCCTGATAGAGAGCCAGCTCGATTTCGGCCTCGTAACGCTCGAGGTCCTCAGCGCTCATCATTCATGTCTCAGGCCTCGCTGGAGCGTTGTCCCCTGGAAGGCCAACTGTAGGACGCCGGTGCCCCGCTGCGCCCCTCCAGCCGCCGCACCCGGTCCCCCAGCCCCCGCTGGTGCTGGCGGCTGCGCCGCCCCGGGGGCCCCTGCCCCGCCGCAGGCCCGCGAGGTGCCCGGGACCCAGGGGCCCCACACGCTGGTCGCTCCAGTCAGCGAAGGACCGGCTTCTCCTCGACAAGACACCCATCTCTCCATAATCTCCACGAGGGCGACGACATCAGGGGGGCGAATCGATGCCCCGTGACTCTAACGGGATGCCCCGAGAAGCCTTTCAGCACGGTGTGACGACCCCGAACGAGGGAGGAGGCGTCACGACCGGGTCGTCGAGCTACATCGGTGTGATTCTGCGTCGCTGGCGAACGGCGCCGGGAGCGGCGCTAGGTCGTTTCTGCGGTCTTGTGGACGCGAGCGCGACCGTCCTGAGCCCTGGCTCCGCCTCCCGCTGAGCCCGATGCGGCCTCCCACGCGAACCCGTCCGGGTCGGTGAAGGGCCCCGCATCGCTGCCAATCACGATCCGGTGCGATCCGGAGCCGTCAGGGGAGACGCCGGCGTCCTTGGCGAGGGCTCCTCGCTTGTACAGCGCCAGAGTGATGGCGCCCGATGTCGCGGCGAACTGGACGTACCTGCTGAAATAGCTCTTCGCCACCGCGAGGCCGCGGTCGACGTAGAACCGTTTGCTCGCGGCCACGTCCGCGACGCCCAGCAGGAGCACGATCTCGTCGATCTGCCTGGTCGCCGGGCCGCTGTCCTTCTTCGACGACGTCGCGACCTTCCAGATCGTCCCGTCCGGCGCTCGGACGACGCCGCCGTAGCCCCACAACGACTTCGCGGCCGGCTTCAGCGGCGTGGCACCGGCGTTCAGGGCGGTGCCGATGAGGTCTTTGGCGGTGGCTGGCTGCGACACCACAAGCGACAGCGTGAACCCAGGAAAACCGGTCGCCGGTGCCTCCGAGGCCCGCAGGCGCACCTGAGTGCCCAACCCGAAGGCGGCGGAGTAGAAGGCCGTGGCGGCCGTGAGGTCGGGCACCTCGAGGGTGACGGATTCGATGGAGGTCATGGCCGCTCCTTCCGCGACGTGGGTCTGTCGTTCTATTGACGGCTACCACCCCGCTGATGTGACAGGGCAGAAGCAACTTCCACGGCCTCCTGATCCAGGTCACCGCGAGCGAGCGCCAGGCTTGATCGATCGGCCTGGGTTTGGGGTTCTCGAGACAGCCCTCAGTGGTCGTCGAGTTCCGCGAGCAATCGGCGGGGGGCGACCATCCTGAACGTCTCTTCTACGATCGCCGCCACCTCGTCCCAGTCGACGCCACCAGGAGGAGGTGGGCTCAGGACCACCCCAAGCCAGTCCGCGAAGACACCGCTGCTGGACGGTTGAGGTCTGAAGACGCGTTGGGGATCGGCCGCGAGCGCGTTCTGGTGGCAGCTATGGCGGGTGGTGTAGCGGGCCAGCTGGGCGTCCAACAGGTCGGCGAGCTCGGCCGACCGGGCGTCTAGGTGGCGGACCTGCCCTTCTTGCCGGCCGGGGTGGCCGGGGAAAGCTGCCGCTTCTCCTTGATCTTGGCCGCCTTCCCGACCCGACCCCGGAGGTAGTACAGCTTCGCCCGGCGGACGTCGCCCTGGATGATGGGCTCGATCTTGGCGATGATCGGGGAATGCACCGGGAACGTGCGCTCGACGCCCACGCCGAAGCTGACCTTGCGGACAGTGAAGGTCTCCCGGACCCCCGAGCCCTGGCGGCGGATGACGGCCCCCTGGAACACCTGGACCCTCTGCCGGTTCCCCTCCACCACACGCACGTGGACCCGGACCGTGTCTCCGGGCGCGAACGCCGGGATGTCGTCACGGAGGCTGTCACGATCGACCAGGTCGGTGGGGTTCATGGCGCGAAGGCTCCTCAGGAGACCGGGGGGACACTGCAGGATACCCATGCTCGGCGAGGAGCCGCATCTCCTCGTCGCTCAACCCGCCGCGAGCCTCGAGGAGGTCGGGACGCCGGGCGATGGTGCGGACGAGCGCCTGAGCCCGACGCCACCGGGCGATGCGGGCGTGGTCGCCCGAGCGCAGCGCCTCAGGCACGACCCACCCGCGGAAGTCGGCCGGCCTGGTGTACTGCGGGTACTCGAGGAGCCCGTCGGCGAAGCTCTCCTCGGTCGCCGATGCCGCGTTCCCCATGACCCCCGGCACCAGCCGGGCCACCGCCTCGATGACGACGAAGGCTGCCGCCTCCCCGCCGGCCAGCACATAGTCACCGATCGACAGCTCGTCGTCGACGAGATGCTCCGCCACCCGCTCGTCGACGCCCTCGTAGCGCCCGCACAACAGTGAGAAGCCACCGCCAGGGGCCGTGCCCAGAGCGGCCAGCTCCTGCACCAGGGCCTGGTCGAGCGGACGTCCAGCAGGTCCGAGCAGGAACAGCGGCCGGGGCGGTCGAGCTACCTCGACCGCCCCGAAGACCGGCCCTGGCGCGAGCACCATCCCCGCCCCGCCGCCGAAGGGGGTGTCGTCCACCGACCGTCGCGGATCGGTCGCCGCCGAGCGCAGGTCGTGGATCCTCAGGTCCAGCAGGCCACACTGGCGAGCCCGCCCGACCAGGCTCTCGCTGCCGACGGCCTCGAGGAGCCCCGGAAAGATGGTGAAGATGTCGACCCGCACGACGACATCACTCCAGGAGCCCGTCGGGGACCTCGACCACCACTCTGCCCGGTCCGTGCTCCACCACGAAGCGGAGGGGGATGAGACCACCCCCGTCGAGCACGAGCAGGTCGCTGGCGGGGTTGGCCTCGATGGCGGTGATCTCCCCCAAGTGGCGCCCGTTCACGTCGAGGACCTCCGATCCGTGCAGCTCGTGGACCCAGAGAGCATCGGGATCGACGATCGGCTCAGCCCGGAGCACCACGTCTCGAAGGGCCTCGGCTCCGTCCCGATCGCCCACCCCGGAGAAGGAGACGATCCAGCGACCGCCGTTGCAGACCGACCGTACGACCTCGAGGTTGCCGGCGGTCGACGAGAGCACGGCGCCGCTCGCCAGTCGCTCGGTGCGATCCGTCACCAAGCGCACGATGACCTCGCCCCGCAGCCCGTGCGGCCGAACCACCCTGCCGACCTCGAGCGTCGCTGGGCTACCGGGCCGGCCTCCCGGGTCGCCCGCGGCTGGCGTCGGCCGGTCAGTCGACAATGTCGACGCTGGCCTCGGTCCCCTCGTTGGCCCCGGCCGCCCTCACCAGAGCGCGGATGGCCTGCGCGACACGACCCCGCCGTCCGATGATCCTGCCCATGTCGTCCGGGGCGACGTGCAGACGCAGGTTCACCCCCTGGCGGGCCTCCTCGACCTCGACCACCACGGCGTCGGGGTCATCGACGATGGAGCGGGCGATGTGCTCGAGCACGGCTCGGGGGATCGCACCGAGGGCCCGGTTCCCCGCCATGTCATCGACTTCGTCGACCTCGCCGTCAGCCGAGAGGCCGACCTCCGCGTCCGACATGTCGCTCACTTCGATGCTGCGGCGGTGAACTCGTCCCAGGCCCCGGAGACGCGCAACAGCTTCTCGACCCGCTCGGTCGGCTTGGCCCCCCGTGACAGCCACTTGACGGCCTTGGCTGAGTCGATCTTGACCACGGATGGATCGGACCTGGGTGCATAGGTGCCCACGATCTCGATAAAGCGGCCGTCCCTGGGGGAGCTGCTGTCAGCGGCCACGACGCGGTAGGTGGGCTGCTTCTTCTTGCCCATCCTCATGAGGCGAAGCTTCACTGCCACGAATCGATCCTTGCCTTTCTGGGCCTGCCTTCCGGGCCGGCCGTTGGTTTGTCCGAGCTCGCTAGCGAAGCGAGCTGAGGTCGGCTAGCGACGGCGTGACACGGCCCCGCTTGCCCTTCTTCCCCGGCTTGCCGGAGGCCTTCCCGCCTCCGATGCCCTTCATCATGCGCTGCATCTCCTTGAACTGCTTGAGCAGCGCGTTCACCTCGGCGGTGGTCGAGCCACTGCCGTTGGCGATGCGCTGCCGTCTCGACCCGTTGACGATGGCCGGGTCCCTTCGCTCGCCCGGCGTCATGGAGCGGATGATGGCCTCGACATGGGCCAGCTGCCCGTCATCGATGGGGGCGTTCTTGATGTCCTTCGGCAGCCCGGGGAGCATGCCGAGGATACCCGTGAGGGGACCCATCTTCTTGATCTGCTGCATCTGCTCGAGGAAGTCCTCGAGGGTGAACTGTCCCTCCTGGAGCCGCGCCGCAGCCCGGGTGGCGGTTTCCTCGTCGTAGTGCTGCTCCGCCGTCTCGATGAGTGTCAGCATGTCGCCCATGCCGAGGATCCGGCTCGCCATGCGATCGGGATAGAAAGTGTCGAAGTCGGCGAGCTTCTCACCCGTCGAGGCGAAGGCGATGGGTCGGCCGACGACCTCCTTCACCGAGAGGGCGGCGCCACCACGGGCGTCGCCGTCGAGCTTGGAGAGCACCACGCCGTCCAGCTCCAGCGTGGCGTGGAACGCCTCGGCGGTGGCCACGGCGTCCTGGCCGGTCATGGCGTCGATGACCAGGAACGTGTAATTGGGATGGAGCACGTCGGAGACCGTGCGGACCTCGTCCATCAGGGCCTCGTCGATCGTGAGGCGCCCCGCCGTGTCGACGATGACCACATCGCGACCCCGCCGCTGGGCTTCGTCCAGCGCCCGCCGGGCCACGGTGACCGGGTCGGTCGGCTCGCTGAACACGGTCACCCCGGCCTGGCTCCCGAGCACCCGGAGCTGCTCCACGGCGGCGGGCCGCTGGAGGTCGGCCCCGACCAGGAGCGGCTGGCGACCCTGCTGCTTGAACCACCGGGCCAGCTTGGCTGCGCCTGTTGTCTTCCCGGAGCCTTGGAGACCGGCCAGGAGCACGACCGTCGGAGGCTTGGAGGCGTAGGTGATGCGCAGGGGCTCGCCCCCGAGAATGCCCACGAGCTCCTCGTTGACGATCTTGATGACCTGCTGCGCCGGCGAGAGGCTCTTGGACAGCTCGGCCCCGACGCAGCGCTCCCGGACCCGGGCGACGAATCCCCGGACGACGGCGAGATTGACGTCCGCCTCGAGGAGGGCCAGCCGGATCTCGCCGAGGGCCTGGTCGACCTCGGCCTCGCCCAGGCGGCCGCGGCCCCGCAGACGGGTGAAAATACCTTCGAAGCGATCAGAGAGAGACTCGAACATCTCGAGCCAGGCTACCGGAACGGCCAGCGGGCTCCATGCCTGCTCCTCAGGCGAACAGCGCCTCGACGAACTCGTCGGGGTCGAGGGGGACGAGATCGGCAGGGGACTCACCGAGCCCCACGAGCTTGATGGGCAGCCCGAGGTCCGCGACCACGGCCACGGCGATGCCGCCCTTGGCGGTGCCGTCGAGCTTGGTCAGGACCACACCGGTGACGCCGACCGCCTCGGAGAACTGGCGGGCCTGGACCAGACCGTTCTGTCCCGTCGTGGCGTCGAGGACCAGGAGCACCTCGCCCAGGTGGGCCGGAGACCGCTCCGCCACCCGCCGCACCTTCTTGAGCTCCTCCATGAGATTGACCTTGGTGTGCAGACGCCCGGCGGTGTCGACCAGCACCAGATCGGCCCTCCGGGCTACCGCCCGTTGGACGGCGTCGAACAGCACCGAGCCGGGGTCGCCCCCCTCCGACCCCCTCACCAGGTCGGCCTCGACGCGCACCGCCCACAGGGCCAGCTGCTCGGTGGCGGCGGCCCTGAACGTGTCGCCCGCCGCCATCACCACCGACCGCCCCTCGGCCGCTTCACGCATGCCCACCTTGCCGATCGTGGTCGTCTTCCCTACGCCGTTCACACCGACGAACAGCCAGAGGTTCGTCTGCCCCGGCTCCTGATGGAGCTCCCGGTCCCCTCGTCCGACGATTGCCTTGAGGTCCGACTTCAGCGCCTCGAGCAGCGCGTCGGGGCCCGCGATCTCGCCGGCCTTGACCCGCGTGCGGAGCCCGTCGAGCAGTGAGGTGGTGGTCGACACCCCGACGTCGGCCAGGATCAGCGCCTCCTCCAGCTCCTCCCATGTCCCCTCGTCGATGCCGGAGCGGGCGAGCACCGAGCCGACGCGGGCAGCCAGGAGACTGCGGGCCTTGCCCAGCCGCTCGCGCAGCGGCGGCGGGGCGGCGACCTCGGGAGGACCGAGCACCTCTTCGGCCTCGGCCGGCGCCTCGACGACCTCGGGCTCGGCGACCTCCGTCGAGGGCACGGCGCCCTCCGCCGGCGGCCGCGGCGGAGGCTCGAGCTCGACGCCCGCGCCGCGTCGCCTCAGGGTGACGCCGGCCACGAGACCCAACGACACGAGCAGGAGGAACCCGAGGACGGCCACGATCACCAAGATCGTCATGGCTTCGAGAGCCTACCGCCCGCCCCCGCTCGCTTGACCCCTAGGCCGAGGCCCTGACCCGTTCGCTCACGATCTTGGAGGACCCGCCGGGCTGGAGCGTGACCCCGTACAGCCAGTCGGCCGCTTCCATCGTCCGCTTCTGGTGGGTCACGACTATGAGCTGCGCCTCGTCGCGGAACTCGTCGATCAGGTCGAGGAAGCGCCGGAGGTTCACATCGTCGAGGGCGGCCTCGACCTCGTCGAGCAGATAGAAGGGTGACGGACGGCTGCGGAACACCGAGAACAGGAAGGCGATGGCCACCAGGGAACGCTCGCCGCCCGAGAGGAGCGACAGCTTCTTCACGTTCTTGCCCGCCGGCTTGGCCTCGACCTCGATGCCAGTCTCCAGGAGGTTGTCGGGGTCGGTGAGGCGCAGCCCGCCCACGCCGCCCGAGAAGAGGGTCGAGAACAAGGCGGAGAAGTGCTTCGACACGTCGGCGAAGGCGGCCGCGAAGACCTGGACGATCTCGCCGTCGATGGCCCGGATGACCTTGGCCAGATCCCGCCGGGCCCCCCGAACATCCTCCAGCTGGGACTCGAGGAACTCGTGGCGCTCGCGCAGCGAGGTGAGCTCCTCGATGGCCAGCGGGTTGACCGGGCCCATCAGCCGCAGCTCACGCTCGAGCTCCCTGCCTCGCTGGGCGATGGTGACCCCGCTGGCCGGCTCGGGGCGGGGTGCGGCCTTGGCGGCCTCCGGCTCGTGATCGAGCTCTCGGCGCACGGACTCGACGGCCGCCTCCTGCCGGAGCCGGATCTCGGCGTCCTCGATCTCCGCCCGCTGGGCCCGCTCCCGGATCTCAGCCAGGCGACGCTCGGCCTGCTGACGCTCGCCCCGGAGGCGGTCGAGACGGGCGGCTCGGTCGTGTAGGGCGGCGGCCATCTGGCGACGCTGCTCATCGAGGGTCGCGGCCTGGTCTTCGAGCGTGGCCACGTGCCCCGCCACCATTGCGCTCAGCCGATCGATGGCGATGGCGGCCGCCTCCATCTGCCGGCGGCGGTCCGACGCCTGGTCCGCTTCCGTCCGGTCGCGCTCGAGCCGCTGCTCGATGTCGCCCAGCCGTCCGGCGAGGAGGGAGCGCCGTTCGTCGAGGCTCGCCGTCCGCACCTCGAGGCCGGTACGGAGCTGGGCCACGGCAGCGACTCGCTCGTCCATCTGTGCCTTGGCCTCCCGTGCCACGGCCACTCGCTGGGCGACCTCTGCCTCGTCCGCCTCGAGCGACGGCAGGCGCTGCTCGAGCGAGGCAGCCAGGGACGTGTCGTGCTCGATACGCCGGGTCAGCTCCTGCTCGTGGTCCCGGGCGTGGTGGGCATCCTGGGCGAGCACCCCGAGCTCGGACTCGACCCGGGTGAGCGCCTCGCTGGTGCCCGCGGACCGGGCGTCGGCTCGCTCGACCTCTCGGGCCAGCTCCGCCTCGGCGGTCCGAGCCGCGGCCAACTCGGCCCGAGCGGCCTGCAGCTCCTCGGTGGCGTCGGTGACCGCTCGGGCGAACGTCGCCGCTTGCGCCCGTGCCTCGTCGAGCGCGGCGCCCGTGGCGGTCGGCCCGCCACCACCGATCCGCCACCCGGACGCACCGAACCGGTCGCCCTCGGCCGTGACCACGATCAGCTCGGGTCGGCGCAGCGCCAGGTCCACCGCCGCTTCCCAACCCCCGGGCGCCACGACGGCGCCGGCCAGAAGGACGTCCAGAAGGTGCTCGACCCCGTTGACGGCGGAGCGGACGTGGGCCCGGACCAGATCGACCTCCGCGAGATCGGTGGGGTCGCCGACGCGTCGGTAGCCCCCAGCGCCGGGGGCCAGCACGGCACCCGGCTTCCCTGCTCGGCGCAGATGGGCCAGGGCGGCACGCGCCTCGCCGGGGCCGGCCATGACCACGGCGGCCACCGCCTCGCCCGCCGCCGCCTCGAACGCGCGCTCCCACCCGGGGTCCACCGCCACCAGCTCCAGCAGCGTGCCCACGACCCCCGGGACCTCCGAGAGGCGCTCGGCGCCTGCTCGGGCCCGCGCCTCATGAAGGGCAAGGGCCAAGGCCTCGGCCCGCGCCTGCCACGAGTGGTGATCCTGGTCGGCGCGGCGCAGACCAGCCTCTGCCCGCTCGGCTTCGGACTCGGCGGACGCCCGCCGCTTGGCGGCGTCCTCGGCCGCCGCGACCAGCGACGGCGCCGCTCTCCGGGCGGCCTCGATCTCGGCTCCGAGCCGGCCTCGATCGGCCTCCAGGCCGTGAGACCGGTGCCCGATGGCAGCCAGGCGGGACTCGAGCCGGCCCTGCTCCGTCCGGTCGCGGTCGAGCCCGTGGCGGATGGTCCGAAGCTGACCGCGGGCATCGGCCGCCGCCCCGTCCCGGGAGACCAGGCCCATGGTGTCGCCGAGGGTCTCTTCGAGGTCGGCTCGTTCGCCGGCGAGCGCCAGCTCGGCGGCGGCCAGCTCCTCGCCCGAAGGCTCGAGCTCCCGGGCCGACGTCTCGGTCTGGTCGAGCTCGGACCGGAGGCGGGCGGCTTCGGCCTCGAGAGCGGCCACCACGTCCTGGTCCGCCAGGGCGCTCGCCGCACTGGCGATCGATCGGCGACGCTCGACGAGGACGGCAGACATCCCCAGCGCGCGCTCCCGCAGGCTCTCCACCCGGCGGAGATGGTCCGCCAGGTCGTCACCTCGGCCCGACGTCAGCGCGCTCTCGGCCGCGACCACCGAGGTGTCGAGCGTCGCCAGGCTGGCCTTGAGCCCGTCCTGCTCCCTGTCGAGCTCGGTCCGGGTCTCGAGGGATGCGGTCAGACGGGCGTCGAGGTTGGAGAGCTCCCGACCGGCGAGGTACAGCCGGACGGCGAGGAGCTCGTCCGCCAGGCCGCTGTGGCGGCGGGCGGCCTCGGCCTGTCGCTCGAGGGGGCGGATCTGGCGGCGCACCTCGCCGAGCAGGTCCTGGAGCCGCTCGAGGTTCCCCTCCGTGGCCTCCAGGCGGCGTTCGGCGCGCTCCCGCCGCCGGCGGTACTTGAGCACCCCGGCGGCCTCTTCGACGATCAGGCGCCGGTCCTCGGGGCGGGCGTTCAGCACGGCGTCGAGCTGGCCCTGGCTCACGATGACGTGCTGCTGGCGGCCCACGCCGGAGTCGGACAGGAGCTCCTGGACGTCGAGGAGCCGGCACGGGACGCCGTTGATGGCGTACTCGCTGTCGCCGGAACGGAACAGGGTGCGGCTCAGGGTGATCTCCGACGACTCGACTGGGAGGAGACCCGAGCTGTTGTCGATCGTGAGGGAGACCTCGGCCCGTCCCAGCGCCGGGCGCTTCGCCGATCCGGCGAAGATGACGTCGTCCATCCGGGCCGAGCGGACGGTCCTCGGCCCCTGGGCCCCGAGCACCCACGCCACGGCGTCGACGACGTTCGACTTGCCGCTGCCGTTGGGACCCACGACGACGGTGACCCCGGGCTCGAGCTCGAGCGTCGTCGACTCGGCGAAGGACTTGAAGCCCTTGAGCGTGAGCGCCTTCAAGAACACAGCGCGATCACGTTACCGGGGTGTCTGGCCTGCTTCGGGTATCCCCGCCGACCAGGGCGGTCATCGACTTCGCCCGCCTCAGACCTGGCACCCTTCGCACAGGAACGACGAACGCCCCCCCAGCCTGATCCTCGTGATGCGGCGATGGCAGCGCGGGCATGACTGGCCCTCCCGGTCGTACACCTGATGATGGCTTTGGAAGTCGCCCGGCCTGCCGAACAGGTCCCGGTACTGCTGGTCCGCGAGCGAGGAGCCGCGGTGTCGCACGGCGTCGGAGAGCACCTCGACCATCGCCCGATACAGCCGACGAATCTCCTCAGACGACAGCGTCTCCGAGCCACGGTCGTGGCGGAGGCCGGCGGAGAACAGGATCTCGTCGGAGTAGATGTTGCCGATGCCGGCCACGAACCGCTGATCCATCAGGAGCGGCTTCAGCTTGGTCTTGCGAGCGCGCAGCAGGTCTCCGAACTGCACCCAGCTCATCACATCGTGCAGGGGATCGAAGCCCAAGTGACCGAGCTCGGGCACCTCCTGGGCGACGACGGGCTCGGCGGCGACGAACATCTCGCCGAAAGTCCTGGGATCCACGAAGCGAAGCTCGCCGCCCTTCGTGAAGGTGATGGAGACGTGGGTGTGACGGGCGGCCACCTCCCGGGCGCTGCTGGGCCGGAGCAGCTGGCCGCTCATCCCCAGGTGGACGACGAGCACGTCGCCGTCGTCCAGGCACAGCAGGAGGTACTTGCCCCGTCGTCTGACGCCGGTGATCTTCTGGCCCTCGAGCCTGCCCCTGAACTCGGCCGGGCCCCGATGCCTGCGGATCGAGCGTCGACCCTTCACCTGTACCGACTTGATTCGCTTGCCGACCACCGCGCCGTCGAGATCACGGCGGATGGTCTCGACCTCTGGGAGCTCAGGCACGCTCGTCGCGCCGCCCACCCGACCCGACCGATGGCAGCTCGGCCGCATCTGGTGGCGGGCGTGGTGTGCCGGACAGATCGGCCCACGCCATCCGGGCCGCGGCCTGCTCGGCCTGCTTCTTGGATCGGCCCTCGCCGCGCCCGAGCAGCCGACCGCCGACGTGCACGCTGGCCCGGAAGCGCTTGGCGTGGTCGGGACCCTGTTCCTCGACCGCGTAGCGGGGCAGGGTCTCGGCCTGTCGGGCGGCCAACTCCTGGAGGCGCGTCTTGTAGTCCTGGCCGCCAGGACCGGCGGCCGCCTCCCTGATGCGCTCGCCGAGCAGCTGCATGACCAGCTCACCGGTCCTGTCCAGGCCGAGCTCGAGGTAGATGGCGCCGATGACGGCCTCGAAGGCGTCGGCGAGGATGGACGGCTTCTCGCGTCCTCCCGAGGCGTCCTCTCCCTTGCCGAGCAGTAGACCCGACCCCAGGTCGAGGGACGCGGCCAGGTCGGCCAGCACCTCGGCGTTGACGACCGAGGCCCGGACCTTTGCTAGCTCCCCCTCGGGCAGGTCCGGGTAGGCCTGGAAGATGTGGTCGGTGACGAGGAGGCCCAGCACCGAGTCCCCTAGGAACTCCAGGCGCTCGTTCGAGGCCTCACCCGTGGTTTCCGCGCACCACGACCGGTGGGCCATGGCCTGCTGGAGCAGCTCGACCTCTCCCGGCTCCTGTCCCAGCCGTCGCGCCAGTGCATCCAGCTCGACACGACGCAGTCCCGGCGGCTCGCGCAGCTCAGGTGGCCTCGAGCTTGGCGACTACGTAGTCGACGGCGTCTCGGACGGTCTTGAGGTCCTCGAGGTCCTCGTCCTCGACCCGGAACCCGACCGTCCGCTCCCCCAGCTCCTCCTCCAGGCCCTCGACCAGCTCGATGAGGGCGAGCGAGTCGGCGTTGAGGTCCTCGGAGAACGAGGCCCCCTCGCTGACGGAGGCGGGATCGATCTCCAGGATGTCGGCGAGCTGGTCGCGGATCATCTCGAAGACCTGGCGACGGTCGAACGGGCCTTTCTCGACATGGGTCTCAGCGGGCACTGCTGCTCCTGGGGTCAGTCGACGTCCGGATCGTACCGGTATCGGGCGCACGTCGCGGCCTCGATGACGCCCGAGACCGGGCTGTTTCCCCCGGGCCGGGCCTCCGGGGCCGGGCCTGTTGTCATCGGCCCCGGCCGCCTGGGCCGGCCTTCAGGGCGCGACGGCTCGCCGCAGTTCGTCGACCAGGCCCCGGGACACCATGTCGTGGGCCACCCGCACGGCGTTCACCACCGCCCGGGCTGACGAGGACCCGTGGCTGATGATGCAGACCCCGTCCACGCCGAGGAGCATGGCCCCGCCGGTGGACTCTGGGTCCATCTCCTCCATGAGCGGAGCCAGGCCGGGCATCAGCACCTTGGCCGCCGCTTTGGTCTCCTCGTTGGCGGTCATGACCCCAGTGAGGGCGCTCACGAAGAACCTCATGCCGCCCTCGAGCGCCTTGAGGGCGATGTTGCCCGTGAAGCCGTCGGTCACCACCACGTCGGCGGCGTCACTCAGCAGCTCGCGGGCCTCCACGTTTCCGACGAAGCGGACGCCCACCCCCTCCGAGAGCAGGGCGTGGGTGCGCTTGACCAGGGCCGTGCCCTTGCTCTCCTCCTCCCCGTTGGACAGCAGCCCAACGCGTGGCTCGGCCAGGTCGTAGCGCTGTCGAGCGAACAGCGACCCCATCTTGGCGAACTGCACCAGCCACTCGGGGGTGCACTCGGGGTTGGCGCCGGCGTCCAGCAGCACCGTGTGGGTGGACCCGGGCACGGGCAGCGGAGTGGCGATGGCGGGCCGGGCGACTCCTGGAAGCCGGCCCATGCGCAGCAGGGCGCCGGCCATGGCGGCGCCCGTGTTGCCGGCGCTGACCATTGCCGCCGCCCGGCCGTCCCGCACGGCCTCGGCCGCCCGGACGAGGGAGGCGTCCTTCTTGCGCCGGACCCCTTGTCCAGGGTCCTCGTGCATCCCGATCACCTGGCTCGCCGGCACGACCTCCAGGCCCGCCGTGTCGCCAAGCTCCTCGGGCCGGCCCACCAGCAGCACGGGGACGTCGAGCTCGTCGACCGCCTGACGGGCACCGGCGACGATCTCCCTGGGGCCGCGGTCGCCGCCCATGGCGTCGACGGCGACGGCAAAGCTCGCGGGCTTTCGGCCCGCGGCCCTCCGGCCCGCGGGCGCGGGCTCGGCCATGGGGGCGGGGGAGGCCTCGGAAGCGGAGCTGGTCACGTGCCCGTCAGTCGACGTCGACGGCCTGTCGGCCCCCGTACCAGCCGCAGTTGGGGCACACCACGTGGGGCAGCTTCGCCCGACCGCACTGTGGGCACACGCTGCGCGGCGGGGTCCGGAGGACCCAGCTCGAGGCCCGACGGCTCCGGGTCTTGGCCTTCGAGGTCTTCTTCTTGGGGACGGCCATCTTCTCTCGCTCTCGTCTGGCGTGTGCTGTCCGGACCTACCCCGCTCAGCGGCGAAGCTCACCGCCTCGCAGGGCGTCGAGCGGTGCCCACCGAGGGTCGACCGTCTCGGTCTGGCACGAGCAGCTCGCCTCGTTGCGGTTGATGCCGCAGACCGGGCACAACCCGAGGCACTCCTCGATGCAGAGGGGAACCTGGGGCAGGTCCAACAGCACAGCGTCGCGCGCCAGCGGCTCCAGGTCGAGCTGGTCGCCACGGAGCGGGTAGGTCTGCTCGGGGTCTCCACTGGGCTCGAACAGCTCCCGGACGGCGCTCCGGAGCTCGCCGCGGGCCACGGCCAGGCAGCGACGGCACTCGCCGGTCCACGGAGCAGACACGGAGCCCGTCGCCATGATCCCGCCGTGCACCGACTCGAGCAGCACCTCCACGACCACCGGCGCCCCCTCGGGCACCGAGCTGCCCGTGATCCCCAGCTCCGGGATCGGCCCTTCACGCCGCTCCCGCCGGCTGGCGCCAGGCTGGCGCCGAAGGGTCGCCACATTGACGACGAAGGGATGCTGCGCCATCGTCCTCGCCCCCTGTCCCTAGCCTCGGTCCTGGTCGAAGAACTCTCCCCCGTTGGCGTCGAGTCCGTTGCCAGCGGCGTCGCCGGGCTTGACCGCCCCCGAGTCGAAGCTGGCGAGGCCTCCACCGACGTTCAGCGCCGGCGTCTCCTGGAGCTTGCGCCGGCCCGAGTGCACGGTCTTGGCCGTCCGTTCGAGCAGGTCCTCGAAGGTGGCCAGCTTGCGGTCGCAGTACTCCTCGGCCTCCCGGCGCAGCCGTCGGGACTCGTCGTGGGCCCGGTCGAGGACGCGCTGGGCGGCATGCTGCGCCTGACGGACGATCTCGCCGCGCTGCACCATGCCTTCAGCCTGCACCCGCGAGGCCTCGAGGATCTCCTCGGCCTCGCGTTGGGTCTTGCTGAGGAAATCGTCGCGCTCTCGGAGCATCCAACGGGCGTGACGAAGCTCGTCGGGAAGCTGCCTGAGCGCCTCTTCCAACACCTGCACCAACTCGTCCCGGCCGACGAGGGCGTTGGCGGACAGCGGCATCGACTTGGCCCGGCGGACCGTCTCGATCGCTGAACGAAGAAGCTCCTCGGTGCCATGCCCGTCGGCCGGCTCGAACAGGCTCACGGCCCGAACCTCTCCTGGAGCCGTTTGGCGACGGGGGCGGGCACGAGGCCGCTGACGTCGCCGCCGAAGCGCGCCACCTCGCGCAGGAGCCTCGAGGCGATGAACGAGTGAGTCGACGCCGTGGGGATGAACAGGGTGTCGATCCCCGACAGCTGCTGGTTCATCTGGGCCATCTGCATCTCGTTCTCGAAGTCGGTCACGGCCCGCAGACCCTTCACGATGGCCGTCGCCCCGACCTCCTTGGCCACGTTGACCACCAGCGTCGACATCCCCACGACCCGCACCCGCGGCAGGTGCGTGGTCGACTCCTCCAGCATCTCCGCGCGCTCCTCGAGGCTGAACAGGGGCTCGCCCTTCTGAGGGTTGCGGAGCACGGCCACGATCACCTCGTCGAAGAGCCGGCAGGCACTCTCGACGACCTCGAGATGGCCGTTGTGGAAGGGGTCGAACGATCCGGGGAACAGGGCGATCCTCACGAGGCACCTTTCCGAGCGACCTGATGCGGCAGCGGCTGGACCAGGGTCACCACCGTACCGCCGTAGCGCTTGGTAGTCCGCACCACCCAGCCCGGCGGGGGCTCGAGCGGCACCGAGGACTCCAGCACGGCCAGGTCGGCGGACAGTCCCCGCAGGAGCCGATCCCAAGCCGCGAAGTCGTACGGCGGGTCGCACAGAGCGAGGTCGAACGCAGAGTCGCCGCCCGCTCGGGCCGATTTCCCGGACCGGCCGTGCTCCAGCCACGCCAGCGCGTCGGACCGCACCACGTCCCACGAGGCGTCGGCCAGCCCGACCGCGGCCAGGTTGTCGCGGATGGTCGCGGCGGCGGCCGGATCCCGGTCGACGAACGTCACGTGCGCCGCGCCCCGCGAAAGCGCTTCGATGCCGAGCGCGCCGGTGCCCGCGAACAGGTCGACCACCGTTGCCCCCTCCACGGCCCCGAGGCTGGTCAACACGTTGAAGACCGCCTCCCGGACTCGGTCGCCGGTGGGCCGGACGGAGCGGCCGGCGGGAGCCCGTAGGCGGCGGCCTCCTGCGACCCCACCAACCACTCGCATGCCTTCGAGATTACCTGCGACCCGCGGTTCTCGGGGGTTTGGGGTCTCCGGTCAGCTCTTGAAGAGGAACTCGGCCTCATCCTCGTCGATCATCAGGCGGACCTCGTCGGCGAGCAGGTCGTGGGCGCCGAGCATCGGGTCCGCGTCGACGATGTCGAACGCCATCTGACGGGCCTGCGCCACCAGCTCCCTGTCCCGTCGGAGCGACGCCAGCTTGAGATCGCTGCGTCCCTTCTGACGGGTGCCCAGGACGGTTCCCTCTCCCCGAAGGTCCAGGTCCACCTCGGCGAGGTGGAAGCCGTCGGTCGACTCCTGGAGGGCCTCCAGCCGCTTCTCACCCTCGGGCGAGGAGCCCTCGCCGAGCAGGTAGCACCAGGAAGCGTCCTTTCCCCGGCCCACCCGGCCCCGAAGCTGATGGAGCTGGGCCATCCCGAAGCGGTCCGCGTCCTCGATCACCATCACCGTGGCGGTGGGGACGTCCACGCCGACCTCGATGACCGTGGTGGCCACGAGGACGTCGAGCTTGCCGTCCCTGAAGTCGGCCATGACCGACTCCTTCTCGCGGGCCGGCATCTGGCCGTGAAGGAGCCCGAGCTGCAGGCCCGGCAGGTCTTCCCGAGCGAGCCGTTCTCGCTCCTGGGTTGCCGAGCGGGCCTGGACCCGCTCTGACTCCTCGACGAGAGGGCACACGACGTAGGCCTGCCTCCCGGCCGCCACCTCCCTGCGCACCGTGTCCCAGGCGCTCTCCACCTCCAGCGGTCCCCTCGCCCAGGTGGTCTTGACGGGCGTCCGTCCCGGGGGCAGCTCGTCGAGCACCGTCACGTCAAGGTCCCCGTACATCGTCATGGCGGCCGTCCGGGGTATCGGGGTGGCCGTCATCACCAGCACGTCGGGGTCGGCGCCGCCCGAGTACCTGCCCTTGCCCCGCAGGATGTCCCGCTGCTCAACCCCGAACCGGTGTTGCTCATCGACCACCACGACCCCGAGCGAGGAGAAGGCCACCTCCTCGGTCAGCAGGGCATGGGTGCCCACGAGGATGTCGACCGTCCCCGCACGAAGGCCGTCGTGCAGCCGGGCGCGCTCGGTGGGCGTGGTGCGATTGGTGAGCAGCTCCACGCGGACCGGGCGGTCCTGGGTGAGGGTCGACTCGTCAGGCATGACGACCTGGCGGAGGAGCCACCGGACCCCGGCGTGGTGCTGCTCGGCGAGCACCTCGGTGGGCGCCATGAGGGCGCCCTGGTGGCCGCCCTGGACGGCGACGAGCAGGGCGGCCAGGGCGACCACTGTCTTGCCGGCGCCCACATCTCCCTGCAACAGACGGTGCATCGGATGGGCCTTGGCCAAATCGCCCTCGATGGCGGCGATGGCCCGCTCCTGGGCCCCGGTGAGCGAGAACGGCAGGCGGCGCTGGAACTCCTCGAGCAACGACGCCTTCCCGGGCTCGGGCTTGATCGTGTGGCTGATGCCGACGGCCTGCTGCTCCAGCTTCCGCTTGCGCATGACCAGGGCCACCTGGAGGCGGGCCAGCTCGTCGAAGGCGAGGCGACGCCGGCCCGCATCCTTGGCTGGCATGGAGTCGGGCGCGTGGATCTGGTTCATGGCCTTGGTCCGACCGACCATCCCGAGCTCGTCCTGCCAGCGCTCGGGCAGGGGGTCGGCGAGCTCGCCGGCCCGCCGCAGGGCGCTCTCGATCCAGTCGGCCAGCTCCCATGTGGAGAGGCCGGCCTTGTCGGACTGGGGGTAGACGGGCACGATGCGTCCGGTGCGGTCGCCGATCAGGTCGACGACCGGGTTGGTCATCTGGCGCCGACCCCGGAACAGGTCGAGCTTCCCGAAGAAGACCGCCTGCCGGCCGGTCACCAGCTGCTTGGCCCGCCAACCCTGGTTGAAGAAGGTGCACCGCAGGTAGGCGGTGCCGTCGAACACGTCGATCTCGACGAGCGCTCTTCCCTGGCGCGTCCGCCGCGTGCTCACCCGCTTCACGTGGGCGAGGACCATGGCCTCCTCCCCCACCTTCAGGTCCTTGACCGCAACCTGCTGGGTGCGGTCGATGTACCGGCGCGGGTAATGGGTGACGAGGTCGAGGACAGTGGTGATGCCCATCTCCTCCAGAGCCTTGGCCTTGGTGGGCCCGACACCCGACAGGTCGGTCACCGGGCGATCGGCAAGTGCGCGCAGCTGCAGGCGCCCACTCGCGTCCCGCCCCTCCATCAGTCGATGCTCAACAGGTACGGATAGAGGGGCTGCTCGCCGTGGTGGATCTCGACGTCGATGTCGGGGCGGTGCTCACTCAGCCACTCCGTGATGCGACGGGTGTCGGCCGGACTGGAGCCCTCGCCCTCGATGAGCGTCACGATCTCGTGCTCGTCGGTGAGCAGCTTCTCGAGCAGCGCCGTGGTGGCTTCGGCGAGAGTCGGCTGCACGACTTCGACGCCGCGCTTGGACAGGCCCATCCACTCGCCCTCGGCGACGGGACCGGCCGGGCTGTTGCTGGCCCGAACGGCCCTGGTGACCTCGCCGGCGATGACACGCTGCGCGGCCGAGGACATGACGCTGGCGTTGTTGTCGACTCCGGCCTCGGGGTCGTACTCGAGCAGGGCGGCGAAGCCCTCGGCGACGCCGAATGTCTTCACGACCCGCACGCGCTTGTCGGTCAGGGCGTCGACCTGCTCGGCCACGGGAACGATGTTGCCGTTGTTCGGGAGCACCACGACGTCGTTCGCCGGAGCCGCTTCCACGGCCTCGAGGATCTGCGCCGTCGACGGGTTCATCGACTGCCCCCCAGCCACCATCTGGTGGACCCCGAGCGACCGGAAGATCCGGCGAATGCCGGTGCCGGTCGCGACCGCGACCACCGCCGTGGCTGGCACGGGCCACGGCGACTCCTCGTCGGGGGGCGCGCCTGCCGCTGCATCCCGCACCCACCGCTCCTCCTCGACCTGGTCCATGAGGTCGGTCACGCGAATGTTGCGGGGCCGGCCGGCGTCGATGCCGGCTTCGACCGCGGCGCCGATGTCGTCGGTGTGGATGTGGCAGTTCCACATCCCCTCCCCGCCGACCACGACGATCGAGTCTCCGACGCCGGCCCAGACGTCCTTGAAGGCCGGGATCGAGGCGTCGGGCGCCTCGAGCAGGTACATGACCTCGTAGCGGAGGTCCCCGACGTCCTCAGCGCTCTGGGGCTCGCCCGCCCCGGAGGCGTGGGCGCGAGCCGTTCCCTCCGGGCGCGCAGTCGCGCCGGCGACGCTCGGCGCCGTCCGCAGGGGCTCCGATGTCGCATACTCGGGCTCGGGCATGGGGCGGCCGGTCGCCACTTGCAGGAAGGCGTCCAGTAGAAGCACGAACCCGACGCCCCCGGCGTCGACCACGCCCGCCTGCTTGAGCACCGGCAACAGCTCGGGCGTGCGCGCGACCGACTCGGTGGCGGCCACCCGCGCCGCGTCGAGCACGTCGACGAGCTCGCCGCCGGCGTCGGCCTTGGCCCGGGCGGCTGACGCGGCGTCGGTGGCGACCGTGAGGATGGTTCCCTGGACCGGTCGCATCACCGCCCCCTCGGCTGCGGTCGCCGCGTCGACCAGGGCGGTGGCTACGTCTGATGCCGTGGCCGACTCCAGGTCGCGGAACACGTCGGACGCTCCCCGGAGGATCTGGGACAGGATCACGCCCGAGTTGCCCCGCGCGCCCATGAGCGAGCCGTGGGCCACGGCCTTGCAAACCGAGGTCATCTCGTGACCGGACTCGCCGAGTGACTCGAGCTCGGTCGCGACCGCCTCCAGGGTGAGGGCCATGTTGGTGCCGGTGTCGCCGTCGGGGACCGGGTACACGTTCAGACGGTTGATGACCTCCTGGTGCGCACGAAGGCCGTCTCGGTAGGCCAGCATCGCCGCCATGAGGTCACCGGCAGCCAGCCGGTCCAGCGCGTCCATGGTCGGATGCTAACCTTCCGTCGTCGCCTCCCAGCGTTCCCCCGTCGGGTACCCGATTGGGACGCACAGTGAGGCATCGTCCCCGGACCGAGAGGCTCGTCTCGTGGCAGCGGTATGCGAGGTGTGCGGCAAGCACCCCTCCTTCGGAATGAGCATCAGCCACTCCCACCGGCGCACCAAGCGCAGGTGGAACCCCAACATCCAGCGAGTCAGGGCGCTCGTTGACGGGAGCCCGCGCCGCATCCACGTCTGCACCTCCTGCATCCGGGCCGGCAAGGTCGAGAAGGTTCCCCGGTAGCTCTTCGTTACCAGTCGTGCAGCCAGCCGGTGGGCTCGAGCCGACGACCGTCGAGCCGCCGCTCCTCGAGATCGGCCGTGCAGCTTCCGATGCGAACCGGTGGTCGCAGCCGCGCCGACCGGAACGCGGCGGCCACGACATCGGGGTCCGGTGCGCTGAACGCCAGCTCGTAGTCCTCGCCTCCGCCGAGCGCCTGCTCCATCGTGGCCCCTTCGGCTATCGGCACCTCGGTGATGGAGAGCCCCACACCCGCCGCCACGGCGACCCGGTCGAGGTCGAGGGCGAGGCCGTCGGACACGTCGATCATGGCCGTTGCGCCGCCCGCCCGTGCTGCCTGCCCCTCCTCGACACGCGCCCGGGGCCGGCGGTGGGCCGCGGCGAGCTCGGGAGCTACCTGATCTCGTCCCGACCGGAGTAGCTCGAGCCCCGCGGCCGACGCCCCCAGCGGACCGGTCACGAACAGGGCGTCGCCCGGCTGCGCCCCATCTCGTCGCACCGCGGGCCTCCCCCCACTCGTCCCCGTGACGGCCACCGACACCACGAGGATGTCGGCGTTGGCCAGGTCCCCTCCGACTACCGGGCACCGGTAGTGGCGCGCCGCCTCGGCCAGCCCGTCGAACAGTCCGTCAAGGTCGGTCGCAGCCGGACCGGCCACGGCCACGAGCGCGTGCTGCGGCCGACCGGCCATGGCGGCCAGGTCGCTCACATTGGCCGCCATGGCCTTCCATCCCATGTCGTCGATTCCCACCAGATCGAGGTCCGCGTGGACTCCCGCCACCACGAGATCGGTGGCGAGCAGCAGGCTCTCAGGCGGTGGCGCCACCACGGCGGCGTCATCGCCGATCCAGGTCTCGCCTTCGGGAGGGCCGGGGAGCCGCGAGCGGATCCGCTCGATGGCCGCCCGCTCCCCACGCTGTCCGGCGCCCACGTAGGCCGAGCGTAGGGCGTGGCCGCCGCGGGCGGCTGAATTGGGGCAGTTCCCGACCCTGACCTACCATCGTCTCCGTCCATTCGTTGCGCGCAACGGCGCGCTCGACGAAAACGAGGCGCTTGGCGATGGGTCCGACGACGAACCAGAGGCTGCGGCAGTGGGTCGACCAGGTCGCTTCCCTCACCACGCCCGACCAGGTCGTATGGTGTGACGGCTCGGCGGCGGAGTACGACCGGCTGGCCCGGATGCTGGTCGACAGCGGGACCTTCACCCGGCTCTCCGACGCCAAGCGGCCGAACAGCTACTGGGCCCACTCCGACCCCGCCGACGTGGCCAGGGTCGAAGACCGTACCTTCGTCTGCTCGCGGCGGGAGGTGGACGCCGGGCCGACCAACAACTGGCGGGACCCCGACGAGATGCGGGCCGAGCTGACGGGCCTGCTCCGGCACTCGATGCGGGGTCGCACGATGTACGTGGTGCCCTTCTCGATGGGCCCGCTCGGCTCGCCGATCGCCCATATCGGCGTGCAGCTGACGGACTCGCCCTACGTCGCCGCGAGCATGCGGATCATGACCCGCATGGGCTCGGCCGTCCTCGACCAGCTCGGGCCCGACGGAGAGTTCGTGCCCTGCCTGCACTCGGTGGGTGCGCCCCTGGAGGCTGGCCGGCCCGACGTGGCCTGGCCCTGCAATGCCGAGAACAAGTACATCGTCCACTTCCCCGAGACCAGGGAGATCTGGTCCTACGGATCCGGCTACGGCGGCAACGCCCTGCTGGGCAAGAAGTGCTTCGCCCTGCGCATCGCCTCGGTGATGGCCCGAGACGACGGCTGGCTGGCCGAGCACATGCTGATCCTCAAGCTCACCTCGCCCCGGGGTGAGACCCGCTATGTGACCGGCGCCTTCCCGTCCGCCTGTGGCAAGACCAACCTGGCCATGCTGGTCCCGACCCTGCCGGGCTGGAAGGTCGAGACCATCGGCGACGACATCTGCTGGATGAAGTTCGGCGACGACGGACGGCTGTACGCCATCAACCCCGAAGCGGGCTTCTTCGGAGTGGCTCCGGGCACGAGCATGAAGACCAACCCCAACGCCATGCTCACCCTGGACGGCAACTGCATCTTCACCAACACGGCGCTTACCGACGACGGAGACGTGTGGTGGGAAGGCATGACCGAGGAGACCCCCGCCCACCTCACCGACTGGCGAGGGGAGAGCTGGACCCCGTCCTCCTCGACCCCGGCCGCCCACCCCAACGCCCGTTTCACCGCTCCCGCGAGCCAGGATCCGGCGATCGCCCCTGAATGGGAGGACCCGGCGGGAGTGCCGATCTCGGCCATCCTTTTCGGCGGCCGGAGGGCATCGGTCGTGCCGCTCATCTTCGAGGCCTTCGACTGGCAGCACGGCGTCTTCCTGGGCTCGATCATGGCGTCGGAGACCACCGCCGCCGCCGCCGGCAAGGTGGGGAACCTCCGGCGGGATCCCTTCGCCATGCTGCCCTTCTGCGGCTACAACATGGCCGACTACCTGGGCCACTGGCTCGACATCGGCAAGGCGACCGACGCCGCCAAGCTGCCGAAGCTCTTTTACGTCAACTGGTTCCGCAAAGACGCCGACGGCCGGTGGCTGTGGCCCGGGTTCGGCGAGAACAGCCGGGTCCTCGAGTGGGTCTTCGAGCGCGTCAGCGGGCGCGGCGAGGCGGAGGAGACGCCGGTCGGCAACGTCCCGGCCAAGGACGCCATCGACGTCGAGGGTCTCGACGTGTCTCCGGCCGACATGGAGCTGCTCCTCCATGTGGATCCCGAGGAGTGGCGTCGCGAGGTGCCGCTGATCCGTGACCATTTCGCCCGACTCGGCGACCACCTGCCCGGCGAGCTGACCGACGAGCTCGACCGCCTCGAAAGGCGCCTCGACCGCTGATCGGGGGCCGGACCCCGACCCGTACGAAGCCGACGGAGCCTACGGAGCCGACGGAGCCGACTTCGGTGGCGGCTGCCAGTGCGGTGCCTGGGCGGGCACGGGATGGACGGCGGGGGTACCCCGTGTCACCTGCCTGACATCGAAGGCGCCGACCGCGGGGCCGACCGTGAGGGCCAGCAGCATTACCGCCAGGAGCGCCCAGGCCACCACGGCGACGCCGTCCAGGGTCTTGACTGCGCGTCGGACCGGCACGCGGACGACGGCCCAGGCGGCGTCGGCCCTCGCCACCAGCCCCGCGCCCGGGCCGGGCGCCGGCGGGGGCGGCGGCAGCGGTCGGGCGCGCCGCGGACCTGGAGAGGTCGTCCGGGAGGGCACCCTTAACGGATTCGACCTGCGATGAAGCTCCCCTGCCCCGAACGGAGATCAGTCCTCGGCCCGACCCCCGAGGTGGCGGGCGAGGAAGCGCTCGGCGGCGGCGTAGAAGCGCAACCGGTTCTCGGGCTTGGCGAAGCCGTGGCCCTCGTCGGGGAAGAGGAGGTACTCGTGGTCGATGCCGGCCTCGGTCAGGGCGGCGACGATCTGCTCGGACTCTGCCTGCTTGACGCGAGGATCGTTCGCCCCCTGGGCAATGAGCAGGGGCACCTTGATGTCCTTGACCCTCGACAGCGGAGAGCGTGACCAGAGGAACTCGGACTCGGTGTCGGGGTTGCCCACCCGGGTGTGGAACTGGGCGATCAACGGGGCCCAGTAGGGCGGGATCGACCGGATCAGCGTCTCCAGGTTGGACGGCCCGACGACGTCGATGGCGGCCCGGAACAGCTCGGGCGTGAACGCCGCGCCCACCAGGGCGGCGTAGCCCCCATAGGAGCCGCCGTAGATAGCGACCCGGGCGGGGTCGGCCAGGCCCCGGTCGACGACACTGGCCACCGCGTCGACGAGGTCGTCGTGCATCTTCGCGCCCCACTCACGGTCGCCGGCGTTCACGAACGCCTTGCCATAGCCCGTCGAGCCCCGGAAATTGACCTGCACGCACAGATAGCCGCGATTGGCCAGCCACTGGGTCTCGGGCTGGAAGCCCCACTCGTCGCGGGCCCAAGGGCCGCCGTGGACGACAAGCACGGTCGGCAGTCGCGCCCGGGGTTCCCCCACGGGAAAGGTCAGGTAGCCGTGGATCGCCAAACCGTCGCGAGCTTCATACGAGAACGGCTCCATGGCCGCCAACTCGTAGCGTCGCAGGCTCGGCCGGTGCTCGAAGAGGAGGCGGGCCTCTTTCGTGCGCCGGTCGTAGGCGAAATACGGGATGGGTCCGGTGTCGTTGGTGAAGCCCACCAGCCAGGTGAGATCGGCGTCATCGTGTCCCTCGAGCACCGGGTCACCGGGATGCAGCGACCGGATGGCGGCGAGGTCATCCTCGACGTCGGGATCGAGCACGAGAAAGTCGGCCCGCTCGCGGGCGAAGGTCACGATCTGGACCTGGCGGGTGTCGGGATGGAGCCGCACGTCGGTGACGTCGTTGACTGGGTCCTCGGCGATCACCTCGGTGGCTCCGGTGCCGAGATCGGCGCGGACCAGACGCCCGGTGTTGGCGCCGATCGAGCTGACAGCGAGGAGGCTCGCACCATCGCGGCTGAAGGCCACCGTCCCGCTCGACAGGGCGTCCTCGGCCGGGACGCGTTGGAACGGGCGCCACTCAGCCGCCTCAGCGTCGCGCACCATGACGACGAAGCCACCGTCGGCCTCGGGGGCAAGCGCCGCCCGCACCACCATGTCGGCGTCGGCCAACCAGCCGATCAGTCCCGGGTTGTCGACGACCTTGACGAGGTCGCCGCTCACCAGGTCGAGGTGGTACACGTCGTGGAGCTCCGCCGTGTCCCGGTTGAGCCCGACCAGGACCTCGGTCGGGAAACGCTTGTCGACCGCCAGGATCTGGGCCTGCACATCCTCGAACGGCGTCAGATCGCGGCGGGCCATCGTCTCCAGGTCCACGTCGTAGAGGCGCCAGTTCTCGTCCCCGCCACGGTCCTGGAGGTACAGGAGATGGACGCCGTCGTGGGCCCAGAGAAAGCTGCGGATGCCACGATCGCGATCGTCGGTCACCGGGTTGGCGCCTTCGATGTCGAGGGGTGGGCCTTCCGGGCCGGGCATCTCGAGGGGCCGGTCTCCCGGACCGGCCATCGCCAGGCTGGCCACCCAGACGTTCAGCACGCCATCGACCGGCGCCAGCCAGGCCAGCCGGCTACCGTCGGGCGACACCCTCGGGCTCACCCGCTCCGGGTTGCCGAACAGCACGTCTCTCGGGATCAGCTCGACCATACGGACTGACTACCAGGCGCGCCCGCCCATTGCCCAGACTGCGTCGAGGAGCTGGCACTACGATGCGGGCTCTGCGAGGCGAGGAGGAGCCGGTGTCCGTAATTGCTTACGTGCTCATCCAGACGGAGGTCGGCAAGGCCGCTCAGGTCGCAGCGGAGGTCTCCAAGATCCAGGGCGTGGTGTCGGCCGAGGATGTCACTGGTCCCTACGACGTGATCGTGCGCGCCGAGGCCGGCTCGGTCGACGATCTGGGCAAGATGGTCGTGAGCCGGGTCCAGCTCATCGAGGGCATCACCCGCACCCTCACCTGCCCGGTGGTCAACCTCTAGCCGGCGGGCGCCGCAGCTGCGGCCGAGTTGGCCTCGGCCTCGGCTTGGGCCTGGGCGGCGATGTCGACCAGCTCGACGATCTCGTCATCGCTGAACCCGGCCATGGACCTGAACTTCCGGGCCAGGTGCACCGGGTTGTCCTCGCCCTCGCCGCGCAGCCCACCGAAGCTGAAGAGCTTGTCCACGGTGCGCTGGAACTCCAGCGCCTGGGCCTGCCGGTCCTTGTCGGTGGCCGTCAGCCGTCGCAGCCAGTCCGAGCCCATCTTCACGTGGGTCACCTCGTCGGCGAGCATCCAGTCCTCGCAGAAGTAGAGAACCGGGTCCGACACGCTGTCCCCGTAGTCCCGCATGGTGTTGAACACGTCGATGGCGAGACCTTCGAGCGCCCGGTTGACCCCGGTGAGCCTGAGCACGGGGTCCGAGTTGCAGGCCGCCTGGAACAGCATGGTCTGCTCGGAGAACTCCCCGATCCCGGTGCCCATGTGCTCGGTCAGCTTCACCGAGATCTCCACGTGACGAGCCTCGTCCCAGCATTGGCGGGCCATGTCCAGCTTCATGGCGAACGGGACCTCGTCGCGGCCGGCCCCCGTGTCGAAGTCGTAGCACGTCCGTCCCGCTCCCTCGAGGGCCTGGATCTCTCCCACGAAGATGCCGTGCATCAGCGCCCGGGCGGCGTCGGGCGACTCCGTGTCCCGGTGATCGAGGACGTTGCGGCGATCGCTGCCCGACCGCCTGGCGTCGAAGACGACGTCCTCGATCTGGATCCGCTCGAACCGCTCGTCGCGAGCCAGATCATCGACCGACAGCATCCGCTTCATGACGCGCCCTCCTACGCCGGGTGGAACCGATCCTACCCCGCTGTCACCACGCCTCAGCGAGGATCTGGCGAGCGCCCTCCTCGCTCACCGGGCGGGGGTTGAACCCCACGCTGACGTTGCCCTCGGACATGCGGGCGACGGCGTCGAGATCCTCCTTGGTCACCCCACACTCGGAGAGGCGGCCCGGCAGCCCGAGACGCCTGCGCAGCCGGTCGCAGGCGCCGGCGGGGTCGTCGGGGTCGCCCAGGGCGGCGCCGATCCGCGCCACCTCCACGGGCGCCGCCTCCGCGTTGAAGCGCAGGACGTGCGCCAACATGATGGCGTTCGCCAGGCCGTGGGCGATCCCAGTGCGGCCGCCCAGCAGCTGCGCCAGCCCGTGGTGCACGCCCATGCTGGCGTTCTGCAGCGCCCGACCCCCCAGAGCAGCGCCGACGAGCATGGCCGTCCGAGCAGAGAGATCGTCGGGATCGTCCACGACGCCGGGCAGCCATGCTGCCACCCGCTGGACACACGCCAGCGCCACGGCCTCGGCCTCCGGCGTCCGACGGGTCGCGTACGCCGCCTCGACACCGTGAGCGAGCGCGTTCATTCCTGTCTCGGCGCTGACCCGGGGCGGCGTGTCCAGGGTCACAAGCGGGTCATACACAACGGCCACCGGCGCCACGGTGGGACCCCCGGCTCCGCTCTTGCGCCGGGCGGCGGGGTCGGTCATGCCGAAGAACGGGGTCAGCTCGGCGCCCGAGTACGCCGTCGGCACGGCCACGTGCGACAGAGCGGGACGGTCCAGAGGCGACATGCCGGGCGTTCCCGCCTGCTGCTCCACGAAGAAGCACACCGCCTTGCCCAGGTCAGCGCACGAGCCGCCTCCGAACGACACCAGACCGTCGACGCCGTCGGCCTGGGCCTGGCGCACCGCCGCTTCGACAGCGGCGGTAGGCACGTGGGAGGTCACCCCGGCGAAGGTGGAGACGAGCTGCCTTCCGAGCAGACTGACCACACGTCGGCCGGCGTCGGAGTCGGCCCGCCCCTCGGTCGTCACCAGCATCACCCGCCGGGCACCGGTCTCCCTGACCACGTTCGCCAGTTCGTCCAGGCTCCCGGCCCCGAAGTGGATGCGCTGCGCGTACCCGGTGTGGGTCCAGGAGTCGTCCACAATGACCCCTCAGGCGATGGCCCCGGCCTGGCGGAGCTTCTCCCGCTCGCCCGCGGTGAACCCCCAGTCCGCCAGGGTGTCCTCGGTGTGCTGGCCGGCGTGCGGCGGCGGACGACCGATGGCTCCCGGCGTCCGACCGAACCGGGGCGCGGGAGCCGGCTGGGGCACCCCCGCGACCTCCACGAACGTCTCCCGCAGGCGGTTGTGCGGATGCGCTGGCGCCTCGCCCATGGACAGCACCGGGGCGAAGCACACATCGGTCCCCTCCATGAGGCCACACCATTCGTCACGCGTCTTGGTGCGGAACACGTCGGCCACCCGCTCCTTCAGGGCCGGCCACTGGCTGCGGTCCATCTGCGCCGGGAGCTCCTCGCCCTCCAGGCCCGAGAGGCGCAGCAGCTCAGCGTAGAACTGCGGCTCGATGGACCCCACCGAGACGTAGCGATGGTCGGCCGTCTCGTACACGTCGTAGAAATGCGCGCCGGTGTCGAGGAGGTTCGTTCCCCGCTCGTCCACCCAGAGTCCGATGGCTCGCAGGCTGTGGATGAACGTCGTGAGCACGGCGGCGCCGTCGACCATCGCCGCGTCGACCACCTGGCCCTGACCGGAGCGACCGGCCTCCAGCAGCGCGCACACCACCCCGTAGGCCATGAACATGCCCCCGCCTCCGAAGTCACCAACCAGGTTCAGGGGCGGTACGGGTGCTTCGCCCGCTCGTCCGACCGGATCGAGGGCTCCGGCCAGGGCGATGTAGTTGATGTCGTGGCCGGCGGCGTCGGCGTACGGTCCCTCCTGGCCCCAGCCGGTCATGCGGCCGTAGACGAGGCGCGGGTTGCGGGCCATGCACTCATCGGGTCCGATCCCGAGCCGCTCCATCACTCCCGGACGAAACCCTTCGATCAGAACGTCCGCGTGCTCCACCAGCCTGAGCACCACCCCCGCGCCCTCGGGATGCTTGAGGTCGATCCCTACCGAGCGTCGCCCCCGACCCAGAAGGTCGATCGGAGGGTGCGCGGGGTCGCCGCCCGCCACCTTCTGGGCCCGATCGACGCGTACGACGTCGGCACCCATGTCCGCCAGCATCATGGCCGCGAACGGTCCGGGGCCGATGCCGGCGATCTCGACGACGCGCACGCCCTCGAGTGGCCCGCTCATCTGGACCCGGCCTTGGCGGCGTTGCGCACGACGGCCTCGACGACGGTCTCCCACGCACCGGGTGGAAGCTCGTGGCCCATTCCCTCGACCATGATCAGCTCGGCCCCGGGAACGGCCTTGGCGGTGGCTTCACCGCCGCTCGGCGTGACCAGCGGGTCGGCGGTCCCATGGATCACGACCGTCGGCACGTCAATGTGGGACAGCCCCTCGGTGCGATCGCTGGCCGCCACGACCGCTGCCACCTGACGGGCCACACCCTGGGGGTAGAAGCTGCGATCGTAGGCGGCCGCGGCCCGCCGGCGCGTCCGCTCCTCGTCGACGGGGAACCCGGGTGACCCGATCGCCTTGTGCGTCTCGACTTCGCCCGCGATGACGTCGTCGCGCTCCTGCGGCGGTGGCCTCATCAGCACCGCCATGGCCTCGGGCGTCGGAGCGCCGACGCTCGGATCGCCCGTTGTCGACATGATCGACGCCAGGCTGAGGACTCGGTCGGGATGATCGATCGCCACCACCTGAGCGATCATCCCCCCCATCGATACGCCGACTATGTGCGCCTTCTCGACGCCGAGGGCATCCAGGAGACCGGTGGCATCGGCGGCCATGTCCTCGAGGGAGTAGGAGACCGACGACCGATCTCCTTGTATGACCGCCATGATGTCGGGCACGGGACCCGCCTCGATCTTCGTGCTGAGGCCGACGTCGCGGTTGTCGAAGCGGATGACGCGGAACCCGTGAGCGGCCAGCCGGTTGCAAAAGTCGGCGTCCCAGGCGATGAGCTGACCCCCGAGGCCCATGATGAGCAGCATGACCGGGTCGGTTGGATCACCGAAGGTCTCGTACTCGATGTCGATGCCATTGGCGCGCGCGATGGCCATGCCCGGATGCTGTCTCGTCTTGACCAGTCGGTCAAGCGCGGGGCGGAGACCACCACACGCAGACCAGCTCCCTTCCCGGGAGGGTGGCGTTGACCGGAAGCAGCGACTCCACCTCGGGGTCGCGCTCGGCCGGCAGGCACAGGCGGCGGCGGGCGAAGGCAACGAGGTCGCCTCGGTCCACTTCGGCCAGTCGCGCGGGCCCGGTGAAGCGCTCGACCTCGGGCTCGATCCCGATCTCCTCGAGCACGGACACCGCGTCGCCGGCATTCGGTCCAGTGGGCCGCTCGAGCCCGTGAAAATGCAGCCACAGGGGACTCAGCGCGGACTGGGGATGCTGGGCCGTGAGCTCGACGACGACACGCCGGCGGGCGGCCGAGGTGAGGGCGCGGACGAAGGGGACGAGCTCAGCCACGTTGTACAGGACGTGATGGCACACGACGACGTCGGCCCGTCCCGCCTCGCCGGCAGCCTCGGGCCACGGGGCGGGGACGGTGCGCACGGCAACCCCCAGGCCGGCGGCGGCGGCGGCGAAGCGGGCCAACATGTCGGCGCTCTCATCCACCCCGACGAGCCGGGCCGCCGGAGGGACCAGGCCCAGGCTGGCCGCTCCGGCGCCCACACCGACGTCCAGAACGGATCCGCCCGTGGGGAGGGCCTCCAGTGCTCGATTCCTCGACGGCGTCGCCGCCGGCGCCTCGGGAGCCGCGAACAGCTCAGGGGGGAAGCCCCACGGCGACTCCGGTGCACTGGCCAGGATCTCGTGTGGGATGGCCCAGCCGTGCAGTGCTTCGGCCCATCGCGAGCTCGCCCCGGCCATCGCGCTCAGGCTACGGCGCCGTGCGAAGCTCTTCTCAGATGAGCCCTTGCCGGGTCCGGGCCCACGCCCCAGGGCGGGTCAACCTCATCGGCGACCACACCGACTACACGGGCGGATTGGCCCTCCCCATGGCGATCGACCTGGGCGTCGACGTGGCGCTCGAGCGGGACGAGACCTTGGACCGGGTGGAGCTGGTCTCCGGCGACCAGCCCGGACGGGCCACCGTCGACCGGGCCCAGCCCCTCGCCAGCGTTGGCGACGACGCACCGCGCTGGGCCCGCTACGTCGCCGGCGTGGTCGAGACGGCGACGCCACCGGCCGGCGGCATCGGCACCGTCAGCTCGAACCTTCCGATCGGCGCCGGGCTGGCGTCGAGCGCCGCCCTGGAGGTGGCCGTCGCCCTGGCCCTCGGCTTCGAGGGCACGCCGGTGCAGCTGGCGCAGGCGTGCCAGCGGGCCGAGCGGGTGGCGGCAGGGGTGCCGTGCGGCGTGATGGACCCGCTCGCGTCGGCGTGCGGTCGCCGCGGCCACGCCCTGCTGCTCGACTGTGCATCGCTCGTCGTCTCGCCGGTCGCCCTGCCGGACGAGGTCGAGGTCGTGGCCGTGCACTCAGGGCGGGCTCGAGGCCTGGCCGGCTCCGCCTATGCCGCCCGTCGGGCAGAGTGCGAAGCCGCCGAGGCCGTCGTCGGAGCGCTGCGCGAGGCGACGGCCGCCGAGGTCGGCTCGATCCGCGATCCAGTCCTCCGACGCCGGGCCCGCCATGTCGTCACCGAGAACGCCCGGGTCCGGGCGGCAGCGCAGGCCATCGCCGCGGGCGATCTGGCATCGGCCGGCGCGGAGATGACCGCCAGCCACCGCAGCCTCGCCGCGGACTTCGAGGTCTCCACGCCGTCGCTCGATGCCCTGGTGGACGAGCTGCTGGGCACGCCGGGCGTGCTCGGTGCCCGGATGACGGGTGCGGGCTTCGGTGGCTGCGTGGTGGCGCTCACCGAGCCGGGCGCCGTCGTTCCCGACAACCGCCGGGGATGGGTCCTGCGGGCCTCGGCGGGAGCGTCGGTAGAGGTCGTCGACGCTTAGCAGCTGGCACCGGCGGGACCTGTCGTTCAGCGTAGGTGGTCGAGGAGCCGGGCTTTCTCGGCGTCGAACTCGGCCCTCGTGATCACACCGCGGCGACACAGATTGTCGAGCTTCTCGAGCTGCTCGGGGACGGTGAGGGGCACCCGGCCGACCGACTGCTCGGCCCACCGGCGCCGCGACTGCTCCAGCTGCTGGTGGATGGCCTTCTGCACCGCCAGGCAGTGGGGCACGCCGATGAACGCCTCCTCCCCCATCCGTCCCGCCGACTCGACATAGAGCCGACCCGAGCCCACGAGGCGCTCCAGGATCGACTGGTGGACCGTGATGTCGTTCAGCCGCTCCAGCGGGATCTCGCGTCCGTGGCGGATGAGGACGCCGGTCCGGTACACCACGCGGCTGTTGGTCAGCACGAAGCTGGTGCTGGCCCACCGGGCATACCGGCCGGCGAGCCAGACCATGGCGCCGGCAAGGAAGAGCAGCACGGCGACGATGACGACTCCCGGGGCCGACGGGAACGCCACCAGGATCGCCACGGCCACGACAATGACACCGATCGCCCCCAGCACCGGCCCGATGAGGAATGACCAATGCGGGCGGAGGTCGACGACGACCTGCTCGCCCTCGTTCAGCAGCTTTCGAGGGATCGGCACCAGGAAAAGGGTATCGACCCACCTGGTCGCTCCCACGGCAGCGTGAGTCACGGCCTTCGAGCCGAGTCAGGTCAGCTTGCTGGCGATGCTCCCCGCCGAGCGCAGGACGGCGCCGTCGGCCCCGACGGCCAGGTGCTGCACCGACGGCCGGGCCATCGCCTCCGCCAGCATGTCCGCCAGCAGCGTGGTGAAGGACACCGGAGGCGCCACCCACAGATACTTGGCCATCGAGCCCGGAACCGTGTTGACCTCGTTGACGAACAGATCCTTGCCATCGGAGAGGAAGTCGATGCGCGCCACGCCGCGAAGGTCGACCAGCCGGGCCACCAGGTGGGCAGCCTCGGTGAGTCGCGACTCGAGGCCGCTGTCCAGCTCGGCGGGCAGCTCACGGGGTGCGCTGGCCATGCCCGCGCCGCCCACGTACTTGTCGGCGTAGCTGAGGATGTCGGAGGACGATTGTGAACGGATCGGGCGCTCGATGGCGGAGAGCTTGACCTCGGGCCAGCTCCGCACCGAGACGTTGAGGTCGAACAGGTCGGGCCGATAGGGCTCGGCCACCGCCCCCCGCCGGAGGTGGGCGTTGTTCAGCAGGCGGGCCGTGGCCGTGGCCAGGTCCTCGACCACCTCGATGCCGATGGACGACCCGCCGAACCGGGGCTTGACGATGTAGGGGCCGGGGAAGTCGGGGCGGGCGGCGTCAGTGAGCAGGATCCGCGGCAGGGTCGGGAGCCCCGCGGCGATGGCCAGACCCGCAAACGCCAGCTTGTCCATGCCGAGCGCCGCCCCAGCTGCGGTGGGGCCGGTGTAGCGGACGCCTGCGAGATCGAGCGCCGACTGGAGCGTCCCGTCCTCACCGGGACCACCGTGGCAGCAAATAAGGGCGGCGGAGATATCGAGCGGTCGGGGCCGGCCCGTGAGAGCGGCCCTGGCCTGGAACCCGCCCCCGGCGTCGGCCTCCAGTCGGAGGGGGGTCGAGCCGGGCGGCACGCCGTCGACGAAGGCCTCGCCCTCGAGATCGGGCGCCACCTCGAACCAGTCTCCCGACTTCGTCCAGTACAGCGCCCTGATCCGCTCGGACCCGGTCGTGTTCAGCGCTCGCGTCACCTGGAGCCCGGTCAACACACTCACGTCGTGCTCGGGGGACGGCCCGCCAAAGATGACTGCGGTGTCGCTCACGGGTCACTCTCCGGTACTTGGGGCCCTCCCTGGAAACTAGCCCCCGGATCGGAGCCCGAGGAGATCATGCGAAGTGGTCGGGCAGGTCGTTCTCGTAGAGCACGACGTCGCCCTCGCCCAGGTGGGCCTTCACCCAGCTCACTGCCTCGTCGCGGCTTCCTACCAGGACCTCCTGGGCGGGGTGCTCGGCGGGGACCCCGTCGCCGTCCGTCTTGGCGCCGGAAGCCTTGGCGCCTTCGGTCTCGGCGCCTTCGGTCTCGGCGCCGCGAGGGTCTGTCGCGCCGGGCCGGCTCTCCCCGTCCGCTTCGTCCTCGTCTTCCTCGTCGTCGTCGGGCGCGATGGTGTACCCACCCGCTCCGGCCCGCCACCCGCTGATCCTGACGTTGTCTTCGCCGGCCCCCTCGAGCAGCGCCTTGCGGTTGGTGAAGCCGACGATGACCAGGTCGGTGGCGACTGCTCTCGCCGCAGCGGCGAAGGCGCTGTTCTCGGGGTGCTGGCGGTCTCCCAGCTCGACCATCCCGGGGGTGACGACCACTCGCCGGTGGCCGTCGCGCCCGTGGCGGCCCATGACGTCCAGGGCCACGCGACAGCCCGCCGGGTTGGAGTTGTAGGTGTCGTCGACGACGGTGACGCCCGTGGAGCCGACCGCCACGTTCAGGCGGTTGGGCGTTACGGGCAGCCCGGGCAGCAGCCGCGCCACCTCCGCCTCCGCCACGCCCAGCTCGAGCGCCACGGCCACGGCGCACGCCACGTTGGTCGGGCGGGCGTCGGCGACGTCCACCCGGGCCATCAGGGTGCCCTTGCGATGAACCTCCAGCGCGGCGCCGTCGACGAGCGCGCACACGTCGGCGTCGCGGTCTGTCCCCGAGCACCGCCACACCCGTCTGCCCGCGGCCGCAGCCTGGTCGGCGAGGGCCCGCAGACGAGCGTCGTCGACGTTGAGCACCGCTGTCTCCGCTCGATCGAGGATCTCCGCCTTGGCCTCGACGATGCGGTTCTCGGACCCGAAGCGCTCCAGGTGCACGGGTCCGATGGCCGTGATCACCCCGACGCGAGGGCTCAACCACGAGGTGAGCTCGGCGATCTCTCCGGGGCCGTAGGTGCCCATCTCGGCGACCAGGACCTCCGTTCCCGGAGCCAGATGCTCGTTGACCGTGCGGGCCAGCCCGGCCCGGTTGTTGTAGCTCGCGGGGCTGACGACGACAGCTCGGGTCGAGGCGAGAAGGTAGCCCACGTACCCCTTGGTCGAGGTCTTGCCGTAGGAGCCGGTGATCCCGACGACGATCGGTGCCAGCCGGCGCAGCTTGGTGGTCGCCTCGCCGACGAAGCGATCGGCCAAGCGGCGCTCGAACGGGGCGGTCAGGGCACAGGCGGCGTCGACCAGCGGCGGCACGAGCAGGGCGCCGGCGACCGCCACCACGGGGCCGACTCCTCCCGCCAGTCCGGCCACCACCACGACAGCCTGGAGCGCGGCCCACACCACGGCGAGTGTCCGGAGGCGCCTGGTCCACACCAGCTTGGCGGTGCGCCCACGCAGCGAGAGGCCCACCGGCCCAAGGGCCACGACGGCCGCGGGGGCGAACCCGGCCGGAGCGAACGAGAGGGTGACGAGGAAGCCCAGGACCGCCACCATCGCGAGCAATCGGTTGAAGCTGACCGCCCCCCACCACCAGCGGAGGGCGAACCGGGTGACCGAACCGGCCAGGTAGTGCTCCCGCTGCGCGACCCGGAGCCAACGGAGACCAGCCAGTGCCGAGCCGGCCACCGCGCTGGCGACGACGGCGATGTCGAGGGCACTCATGGCCGGTGGCGCTCGATGACCTGACGGAGCGCGTCGGGGGCGGTGAGCGGGACGAGATGGCCTGCGCCGCGACACACGGTCAGGTTTGGGCGGGCCAGTAGCCTCGCCGCCGTCTCGGCGACCGAGACGGGAACCTCGGTGTCGTCGTCGCCCCACACGAGCTCGACCGGGCAGCGCAAGGCGCGCAGCTGGTCGTCGTAGGTCTCGTTCACCGTCCGGACGAGGACCTGGCGCATGACGCCGGTGGCGGCCCGGTAGTCGGGCGAGCCGTAGCGCTGGCGCAGCGTCTCCATCCGGTCCTCGCCGACGAGCCCCCGCCCGTACAGCGCTCGACCGACCCGGTACCGCAGAGGTGGGCGACGGCTTCCTGCAGCCTGGCGCACGAGCGGCACACCGGTCAGCACCAGCGCCTTCACGAGGCCCGGCTGGGCGGCGGCCAGGTGGACCGCGACCCGGCCACCGAACGAGTGGCCCACGACCACCGTGGGCACCTCCAGCTCCGCGAGAACGGGCGCGACGGCGGCCGCGTACTCGGCCGATCCCCAGGCCTCGGGCGGCGGTGGCGTCGCCCCGAACCCCGGAAGGTCCAGGGCCACCGAGGCCATCGCGTCCAGTCCTCCCGACTCGTCGACCGACGGGTCACCGATCCGCGAGGGTCGGGTCGCCGGAGAGCTCCCCTGCGGCACCGTTCCCGCGTCTCGCGCCCCGAGCACGGCGCGCCAGTCCTGGTGCGTGCGCGCCCACCCGTGCAGGGCAAGCAGCCACGGCGTCCCGTCGCCACCATAGGACGCGCCGAAGAGCCGGCCGCCGTCGAAGGACTTCAGCATGGCCAGGCGGGGACGAGCGAGTGGGCGGGTTGCGCAACAGACATCGACGTGAGCGGGCGGTCGGCGGGCGGTCGGCTTGCGCCCGCGGCCAACCTGCACCACGACGATATCCGCTCTCGCCCGACCGGCCCTTCCATACCGTCGGGCCCTTGACGCGCCCGGCACGCGGGTGCAGAATGCGGCCAGCGCAACCGGAGCAGGTGGAGCCGGCCGCCGGGGTCAGGATGGGCCACAGGTCCCCGCCCGATGTGGTTGGTGAGCCGACGAAGGTTGCGTCAGGGTTGTCGCTTGGTCCGAGCACCGACAGGTGCTCGGCCGGGGCCGGACAGTCGCTGGCAGGCGACCGACGGTTCAGGGGCGTGGCCTGAGGATCGGCCCCGAGGAGTCCGGGGGGCGAAGGCCCCACGGCTACTTGGGGCCGATCTCGTTCCGGGCTCCGTCCGTCGGCGAGCATCCACCGCGTTGTCACACCCCGTCGATACGGTCGGGAGGCATGGGTGACACCGCGCTGTTGCAAGACCTCAACGACGGGCAGCGCCGCGCGGTGACGTCCGATGCTGCCCCCCTCTGCGTGCTGGCCGGAGCGGGGTCGGGAAAGACTCGCGTCCTCACCCGGCGCGTCGCCTGGCGGATCGAGCAGGACACCGCCGATGCCCGCCACGTCCTCGCCTTGACCTTCACCCGCAAAGCGGCCGGCGAGCTGCGGTCCCGCCTCCGGGCCCTCGGGGTACGCCAGCAGGTGACGGCCGGGACCTTCCACGGCATCGCCTACGGCCAGCTGCGCCAACGGTGGGCCGACCTGGGCACGCGCCCGCCGGCCCTGCTCGATCGCAAGGTGCGGTTGCTCGCCCGCCTGGCGGCGCGCCGCGACGGTGGGCGGAGCGCCGCCGGCCCGGCCAAGGCTGGCTCGTCCCTGGCCGACCTGGCCGCGGAGATCGAGTGGGCCAAGGCCAGGATGGTCCCCCCCGACGGCTACCCGGAGGCACTCGTGGCCGCGGGCCGGCGGCCACCGGTGCCAGCGCACGAGATGGCCGCCATCTACAGCAGCTACGAGCAGGAGAAGGTCCGCCAGGGGCTGGTCGACTTCGATGACCTGCTGGTGGCGTGCATCAACGACCTCGAGCAGGACCCGGGCTTCGCCGCCGCCCAGCGGTGGCGCTTCCGCCATCTGTTCGTCGATGAGTTCCAGGACGTCAACCCGGCCCAGTTCCGGCTTCTACAGGGCTGGATGGGCGACCGTCTCGACCTGTGCGTGGTCGGCGACCCCAACCAGGCCATCTATTCGTGGAACGGGGCCGACCCGTCGCTGCTGGGCCGCTTCTCCCACCGCTACCCGACCGCCGGTGTCGTGCGCCTCGACCACAACTACCGATCGTCCCCCCAGGTCCTGACGGTGGCGGCGGCGGTGCTGGCCCAGGGCCGGACCGCACCCACGGACATGCTCCGGGCGACCCAGGCCGACGGGCCGGTGCCGACGGTCACGGCCTCCGACACCGATGTGTCCGAGGCCCGCATGATCGCCAGCAGGCTGCGCAAGGCCCGCCGACCGGGCATGCCCTGGGCCCACCTGGCCGTCCTGACCCGGACCAATGCCCAGCTGGTGCTGCTCGAAGAGGCCCTCCGCTCGGCCCGCGTCCCCTACCGGGTGTCCGGCGGCGAAGCGTTCCTGGATCGGTCCGAGGTCAAAGACGCCCTGGGCGAGCTGCGAAGGGCGCCGGCCGGGATGCCGTTCGCCGCCCGCCTGGCTGACCTCGAGGGTCGGGTCGCCGACCTCGACCGTGCCGTGGGCGAAGAGGCGGCAGCCGGCCCCGGAGGCGGCCACGAGGTCGCGGATCGTCGGTCGCACCTGGAGGGCCTGGTCCGACTGGGCCACGAGTATGAGGCGGTGGACCAGGCGGCATCGGCCGAGGGGTTCTCGGCCTGGTTGGCAGCGACCGTGCGCAGCGAAGGAGCCGACGCCGGGGCCGACGCCGTCGAGCTGACCACGTTCCATCGGGCCAAGGGACTGGAGTGGCCCGTGGTGTTCCTCGCCGGGCTGGAGCGCGGCCTGGTGCCCATCGGGCACGCCGCCACACCGGCGGCCGAGGCGGAGGAACGCCGCCTCCTGTACGTGGCCCTGACCCGGGCCGAGCGGGAGCTGCACTGCTCGTGGGCCGAGCGGCGAACGTTCGGGACACGCACCGCGGCGAGGACCCGCTCCCCGTACCTCGAGGCGGTCGACCTGGCCCGCCGGGCGCTCGCCCAGGCCCCGGAGGGGATGGATCCGCTCCGGCTCATCCAGGCCGAGCGCTCCCGGCTCAGCCGCCAGCAGGCGGCCGGCGGACGACGCACCCGACCTCGAACCCCGGGCGCCGCCATGGTGGAGGCCGCCGATCCCGCCATGATCGCCGCTCTCCGTGCCTGGCGGTCTTCCGCCGCCCGGCTCTCGGGAGTACCCGCCTACGTGATCTGCCATGACACGACGCTGGCCGCCGTCGCCAGCGCCCTACCGGCGTCGCACAACGAGCTCCTCGCCCTGCCCGGCTTGGGACCCGTGAAGGCGGCCCGGTACGGCGAGGCACTGCTCGACCTGGTGTCCCAACATCGGCGGTCGGCGTAAGGCCGTGCCCCGCGCCCGCAGGGTTGACGGCAGGTGCCAACGGCGCGAGAAAGGGGCATGGGTTCGTTCATGTGGCCGAGCGAGGACGGATGGCCCTACCCGGACGACGACGGCGGGCTCGTGGATCCCACCGCCGTCATCGATGAGGACCTCGTCTCCGTGCGTTCTCTCCCTGACCGGGTCCTCGACGAGCTCGAACCACTCGAGCGGCTCCTGATCGGTGCCCGCTTCGGGGTCGGCGGTGACGAGATCAGGTCAATGAAGCAGCTTCACGCTGACACTGGGTTGTCCCGCGCCGATCTGCGGGCCAGCCTCGGATCGGGACTGACGAAGCTCCGCACCCAGCTGATCTGACGTCGGGCTGGTCGGAGGCGGTGCCGACTCGATCTCCGTCGCGTTCGAAGCTCAGGGAGTGAGCGCTGCTCCCTCGAGGTCGAAGTCGACGAGGACGGGCGCGTGGTCGGACGGCAGCTTGCCCTTGCGGGCGAAGCGGTCGATCAGGGCGAATCCGACCCGCCCGACCAGCGGTCTGGTGACAAGGATCAGGTCGATGCGCATCCCACGATGCTGATGGAAGTCACCCGCCCGGTAGTCCCACCACGAGAACAGGCCAGGTTCGTCATATCGCTGACGAAAGGCGTCAACCAGGCCCCATTCCTCCAGCTGAGCGAGCGCCGTTCGTTCGGGCGCGCTGACGTGGGTGGCGCCTTCGAAGCGCGACGGGTCCCAGACATCGCGGTCCTCGGGAGCGACGTTGAAGTCGCCGCAGACGGCCATCGGTGCCATCGGATCGCAGGTCCGCATCAGATAGGCACGCAGCTCGGCCAGCCAGTCCAGCTTGGCCTGGTAGTGCTCACTCCCGACGCTCCGCCCGTTCGGGACATAGACGCTCGACACCCTCACGTCGCCGCAGATGGCGCTGACGAAGCGCCCCTCGGCAGCCTTGCTCCCGCCCTCGTCGGAGAAGCCGGCCGACACATCTTTGATGCCGACCCGGCTGGCGATGGCCACCCCGTTCCATCGGCCGGTGCCGTTGTGGACCGCCTCGTACCCGAGGGTGGCGAATGCCATCGCCGGGAAGGTGGCGTCCGCCACCTTGGTCTCCTGCATGCACAGCACGTCCGGCTGGGCGTACGCGATCCACTCCTCGACCCTGGGCAGCCGGGCATTCAGCGAGTTGACGTTCCAGGTGGCTATCCGCATCGGTGCCATCTTGTCGCATCGGCACGGCGTGTTGAGCCGAAGATCTCCGGCCTCCGCTACTTCTTGGCCCGGCCCTCGGACGCCCTGGCCGTCGCGGTCCTGACCGGGGCCTTGGCCTCGGCTCCGGCCGTCGCTCCCGCCGACGCGTCCTTCGTCGCCTTCTTCGTCGCCTTCTCCGCCGTCTTCTTGGTCGCCTTGGCCTTGGTCGCGGGGGCCTTGCTCACACGGGTCTTGGTCACCTGTGTCTTGGCGACCGGGGACTTGGAGGCCGGGGACTTGGTGACCGGGGACTTGGTCACCGGGGCTTTGGTCGCCTTGGATGGCTTCGTGGTCTTCCCGGCCTTGGCCGCCGTCTTGGCCGCCGCCTTCGCCGGTGCGGCCTTGGCCTTCTTGGCCGCACCAGCCTTCGCCTTCTTGGCCGCACCAGCCTTGGCCTTCTTGGTCGTCGCCGCCTTGGCCTGTTGGGCCGGGCCATCGCCCTTCCCGGCTCGCCGCCTGCCCTTCCCGTCCTTCGCCTTCTCGGACGCCTTCTCTGGGGCCGTCGCCTTCTGGACCCGTTTGCGCGCTGCGCCCCGCTCGGCGTCGGGGACCACCTCGTCGGTGCCCGTCGCCTCCGAGATCTCGGCCTCGACCGTCTCCTCGCTGGGCGACCCGGCCACGTGGGCGAACTCCGGCAGCGCCAGCTCCACCCCCCGCCGCTGCGGGTCCAGGGCCTGGAGCACGAAGGGACGGCGCTCCCCCCGCCGCAGGGCCCGCCGGGCGCTGCGGGGAGGCGGGTCGCCGAGACCGGAGACCGGCACGTAGGCCTGCGCATTCTGGACCCGCACGAAGGCGCCGTGCGACGTGAAGCTCTCCACCTCGCCCTCGACCAGCTGGCCCAGGGGGTGCTCGGCGATGAACCTGATGAACGTCAGAGGATCGTTGACCGCCTGGGGTGGGGGCCCGGATCCTCGCCGGCGACGACGACCGCCCGAGGATGTCTGGGGCGACACGACCTCCTCGGTGGCGGCGGCGATGGCCTGGCGAACCTTTGGGTCGGCGGGAGGCGTGGCGTCCCTGACCGCCCCGGCGCCGTCCTCGGGCTCCTTCGGCCCTCCGTCCCGCCGGCCTCTGCCGGGCGGCGGCACTGCGGGCACCGGCATCGGCTTCGACGCCTCCTTGGAGCCGACCCGCACCCGGGTGCGCTTGGCGTCCTGTGTCGCCACTCGACTGCGCGGACCCCTGACCGGTGTGCGAGCGGTGAAGATCCAGCCCACGCTGGGCACCGGCTTGCCTCCGACCAGGCGCGACTGGGAGAACAGCCAGTCGTGCTCGCCGTGGAACTCCTGGAACGAGTCATTGGACAGCACGGTCGCGCCGGTCTTCTCGGCGATGCGGAGGAGGAATGCGTCGCCCCTGCCGATGGCGCCAGCGGGAGGAGACACGATCTCGCCGTGCGCCTCGGCCTCGTCGAACGCCGGGCGCTCCGACTCGTCGATCCGGTGCCCGAACGAGGCGTCGACCACCACGGTCACCTCGGCGTCCGGGAACTCGCGCTGAAACTCCCGGACCGCCTCGTCAAGCTGGGCCAGGCTCGGAACGGAGCGACCCTCGGTGGCGATGTTGGACCCGTCCACAACGACGCGCCGATATGCCATTTCCTGTAGTCAACCATCCGGCGGCGACCCTGTGGGCGATCGGGCTGGGAGCGAGCGGGGCCAGGGGCCCTTCCGGGCCTGGCCGCCTCCCTACGATTGGGCGAATGACCGAGCTGAAGGCCGTCCTGTTCGACCTCGGCGGGGTGATCCTGACCAGCCCGTTCGAGGCCTTCACCGACTACGAGCGGGCCCACGGGCTGCCGGACGGCTTCATCCGCTCGCTGAACGCGACCAACTCCGACGACAACGCCTGGGCCCGCCTCGAGCGCAACGCCGTGAGCTTCGAGGAGTTCTGCCGGCTCTTCGAGGCCGAGGCCCGCAGCGCTGGTCACCAGCTCGACGCCGCCGCCGTGATGCGACTCCTGGCCGGTGAGATCCGCCCGGCGATGGTGACCGCCGTGCGCCGCTGCCAGGAACGGCTGCGGACCGCGGCGCTCACGAACAACTTCACCCTTCCGGACGGCGATCCGGCGATGACCGAGATCCGCGAGCTGTTCGACGTGATCGTCGAGTCGAGTCGGATCGGTGTTCGCAAGCCCGACCCTCGCTTCTACGAGCTGGCCTGCGCCGAGCTCGGCGTGGCGCCCAGTGAGTCCGTGTTCCTCGATGATCTCGGTGTCAACCTGAAGTCGGCCCGGGCCCTCGGCATGACGACGATCAAGGTGGACGACCCCGCTCGCGCCATCGCCGAGCTCGAAACGGTCGTGGGGTTCGCGCTCGGGTAACCGCTCAGTCGAACGGCTGCAGGGCGCGGGCCAGCAGGTCCTTCGCCTCCAGCTGGTGCATGGCCGTGCTGCCGGTGGCCGGGCTCCCCGCCTCGATCCGGCTCACGTGGCGGAGCGTGAAGTCGTTGCGAAGCAGGCGGTGGAGCCGTCCGTGCACGAAGGCCCAGGCGCCCATGTTCTCCGGCTCCTCCTGGAGCCACACCACCTCGCTGGCTTTCTCGTAGCGGGCCAGCAACGTGGCGATACCGTCCTCGGGCCACGGGTACAGCTGCTCCACCCGGACCACCGCGCTGACCGGCGCCTCGCCCTGCTCGAGCCGGGCGTCTCGGGCGGCCATGGCGTCGTAGGCGACCTTGCCGGTGCAGAGCACGACCCGCTCGACCGTGCCGGGATCCACGCGGGCGCCGGCCTCTCCGGTCGCGGGGTCGTCGAGCACGGCCCGGAAGTGTCCGTCGGTCAGGTCCTCGATCGCCGTGCGGGCCGCCTTCGACCGCAGCAACGACTTGGGCGTGAAGATCACCAGCGGCCGGCGCATCTCGCGGTGCACCTGGGACCGCAGCAGGTGGAAGTACTGGCCTGCGGTCGTGAGGTTCACGAGACAGGAGTTGTCCTCGGCCGCCAAAGTCAGGAAGCGCTCCATCCGCGCCGAGGAGTGATCGGGACCCTGTCCCTCGTAGCCGTGTGGAAGCAGCAGCACCAGCGACGAGCTCTGGCCCCACTTGTCCTGGGCCGCCATGATGAACTCGTCCACCACGACCTGGGCTTCGTTGATGAAGTCGCCGAACTGTGCTTCCCAGGCGACCAGGGCGTCGCCGTGGACCACCGAGTAGCCGTACTCGAAGCCGAGGGCGGCGTACTCCGACAGCGATGAGTCGTAGACGAAGAAGCGGCCCCGGCTACCGTTTCCACCCTCGGCGGCCAGGGCGACGAGCGGCAGGTACTCGGTGCCGCTGTGGTAATCGACGAGCACGGCGTGGCGCTGGCTGAAGGTCCCCCGCCGGGTGTCCTGACCGGTGAGGCGGACGTCGGTGCCCTCCAACAGCATCGACCCGAAGGCCAGGGCCTCGGCCAGCGACCAGTCCACCTCTCCCCCGGCGTAGACGCTCGCCCTGGACTCCAACTGGCGGGCGAGCTTGGGATGGACGCTGAGGCCCTCGGGCGGGTGGTGCAACCGGTCGGCGATGCGATCGAGCACGGCCCGCTCCACGGCCGTACCGATCGGCGCCACCGGGGCCGGGGGCGCCTTCACCTCGGGCAGCGTGGTGGGCCGCGGTGGGGCTGACGAGCGCGTCTGGTCGAGAGCGGCCTCGAGGCGGGCCGAGAAGTCGTCCAGGGCGCGCTCGGCGTCCTCCAGGGTGATGTCTCCCCGCTTCACCAGGGCCTCGGTGTAGAGCTTGCGCACGGACCGCTTGCTCTCGATCCGCTCGTACATCTGGGGCTGGGTGTAGCTCGGCTCGTCTCCTTCGTTGTGGCCGAACCGCCGGTAGCAAACCATGTCGATGACGACGTCCTTGCGGAACTCCTGGCGGAACGCGAAGGCCAGCCTCCCCACCCGCACGCAGGCCTCGGGGTCGTCGCCGTTCACGTGGAAGATCGGCGCCTGGACCATCTTGGCCACGTCGGTGGCGTAGAGGCTCGAGCGCCCGGCCTCGGGTGCGGTCGTGAAGCCCAGCTGGTTGTTGATCACCAGGTGGACGGTCCCGCCGGTCCGGTAGCCGCGCAGATTGGACAGGTTGAGGGTCTCGGCCACCACGCCCTGTCCGGCGAAGGCGGCGTCCCCGTGGACCAGGAGCGACAGCACGGGAAACGTGGCCGGCTCGTCCGACAGGTCCTGGCGGGCCCGCGCCATCCCTTCGACGACCGGGTCCACGGCCTCGAGGTGGGAGGGATTCGACGCCAGGGTGACGGGCAGCTCGGCGCCCGAGAGACCGACGAACTTTCCGGAGGCGCCCCTGTGGTACTTGACGTCGCCGGATCCCTGCACCGACTCCGGGTCGATGTCGCCTTCGAACTCGCGGAAGATCTCTCCGTAGGACTTGCCCACGATGTTGGCCAGCACGTTGAGACGGCCCCGGTGGGCCATGCCCATGAAGGCCTCGGTCACCCCCGCCTTGGCCGCCTCGTCGAGTACCGCGTCCAACAGCGGTATGGCCGACTCGGCTCCTTCGAGACCGAACCGCTTCTGGCCGATGTACTTGCTGTGCAGGAAGCGCTCGAACGCCTCGGCGGCGTTCAGCCGGCCGAGGAGGTGACGCTGCTCGTCCTGGCTGAGCCTGGTCGGGACGCCCTCGACGTGGTCCTGGATCCAACGCTTCTGGTCGGGCTCCTGGATGTGCATGTACTCGACGCCGGCGGTCCGGCAGTAGGCGTCGCGCAGAATGCCGAGGGTCTCGCCCAGCGTGAGCATGTCCCGCCCGGCCAGACCGTCGGTGAGGAACTCGCGGTCGAGGTCCCACAGGGTCAGGCCGTAGGTCGCGGGATCGAGCTCCGCGTGCATCCTCGGCGGACGGGCCTCCAGCGGATCGAGGTCGGCGATCAAGTGGCCCCTGACCCGGTACATGTTGATAAGGGTCTGCACGTGCATCTGCTTGACGAGATGGCCGCGCTCCTGATCGACAGGGTTGACGTCGGGCCGCCACTCGACGGGCTCGTAGGGCACGCCCATCGACCGGAACACGTCATGGTAGAAGCCGTCCTCGCCGAGGAGCAGCTGGTGGATCCTCGACAGGTACGTCCCCGACTCGGCCCCCTGGATGATGCGGTGGTCGTAGGTCGAGGTCAGGGTGATGACCTTGCTCACACCCAGCTGGGCCAGCATGCGAGGATCGGCGGCCTCGTACTCGACGGGGTAGTTGAGAGAGCCGACGCCCACGATCAGCCCCTGGCCGGCCATCAGTCTCGGCACCGACATCGCCGTGCCGACCGTCCCCGGGTTGGTCAGGCTGACCGTCGTGCCTGCGAAGTCGTCGACGCTGATCTTGTTCGTCCGCACCTTGCGGATCAGATCCTCGTACGCGACCAGAAAGCTGCGAAAGTCCAACGTGTCGGCGGCCTTGATGCAGGGCACGAGGAGAGTCCGCGACCCGTCCGACCGCGCCACGTCCACGGCCAACCCGAGGCCGACGTGGGGGTGACGCACGACACCGGGCGTACCTTTGCCGTCGACGTCAGCCACGAAGCTGGCGTTCATGGCCGGGACCGACTCCAGGGCCCGGACCACGGCGAAGCCGATCAGGTGGGTGAAGCTCACCTTGCCGCCGCTGGTGCGCAACAGGTGGTTGTTCAGGATGGTGCGGTTGACCTCGAGCAACTTGGCCGGCACCTGGCGCACGCTGGTGGCCGTCGGCACGCCGAGGCTGGCCTCCATGTTGGAGACGATGCGAGCCGCGGCACCGCGGATGGGCATGGGCGGCGCTTCCTCACCGTCCGCCTCGGGCGAGGTCGGCGGTCGCGGCGGGGCCTGGGGCTGGGGCTGGGGCGGAGCGGGCCGCGCCGCGCCGCCCGAGGGACCTTCGGCCGGCGCCGCGGCAGCCTCACCTGGCGCCGAAGGCCGGGCGGGAGCCGCCACGGCCGCAGGCGCAGCCGGGGCCGTCGGAGCGCTCGGGGAACTCGGGGCTCCATCGGTCGCGGGTGCAGCGGGCCCGGCGTCGGCGACCGACGCAGCTCCGTCGTCTCGCCGGTAGTCGGCGAAGAACTCCTGCCAGCTCTCGCTCACCGATGACGGGTCCCGCCGGTACTGCTCGTACATGTCCTCGACGAGCCAGGCGTTGGGGCCAAAGCTCCCGAACGACTCGTCGGTGCGCTGCTCCGGCATCACCCTCGATCCTACCGGCGACCGACCCGCTACCGTCGGAGACCGTGCCGGCCCAGTTCATCTATGTGATGCGGGACCTCCGCCGTTTCTACCCTCCCGACCGGGAGGTGCTGAAGGGGATCAACCTGTCCTTCTACCCGGGCGCCAAGATCGGCGTCATCGGCGCCAACGGGTCGGGCAAGTCCTCCCTGCTTCGCATCATGGCCGGCGAGGACGACGGGTACACCGGACAGGCCCGGCTATCGCCCGGCTTCACGGTCGGTCATCTCCCTCAGGAGCCCACGCTCGATTCGACCCAAGACGTCCTTGGAAACGTGGCCGCGGGAATGGGCGAGGCCACCGCGCTGCTCCGGCGCTTCGAGGAGATCAGCGAGCAGCTGGGATCGGCCGGCCCCGAGGAGATGGATCGGCTGCTCACAGAGCAGGGCGAGTGTCAGGACCGCATCGAGGCCATTGGAGCCTGGGAGCTCGACCGCACACTCGAGGTCGCCATGGACGCCCTCCGGCTCCCGCCCGGCGATGCCAGCGTGGACATGCTCTCGGGCGGCGAGCGTCGCCGGGTCGCCCTGTGCCGCCTGTTGCTCAGCCGGCCCGACCTCCTCCTGCTCGACGAGCCCACCAACCACCTCGACGCCGAGTCGGTGGCCTGGCTCGAGCGCTTCCTGCACGAGTACGAGGGAACGGTCGTGGCCGTCACCCACGACCGGTACTTCCTGGACAACGTGGCGGGGTGGATCCTCGAGCTCGACCGGGGGGCGGGGCTGCCCTGGGAGGGCAACTACTCCTCGTGGCTGGAGCAGAAGCAGGCACGGCTGGCGAACGAGGAGAAGGCCGACTCGGCGCGCCGTCGCACCCTCGAACGGGAGCTCGAGTGGGTCCGTCTCTCCCCCCGGGCTCGCCAGGCCAAGGGCAAAGCCCGCCTGTCGGCCTACGAGGCGCTGCTGGCGGAGGCGGCCTCGGCTCCCGTCCGGGAGGATCGGCTGGAGCTGGCCATACCGCCGGGGCCCCGCCTGGGCGACCTCGTGGTCGAGGCGAGCGCGCTGCGCAAGGGCTACGGCGACCGCCTGCTCATCGACACCCTCGACTTCTCGCTGCCGCGTGGGGGGATCGTCGGCGTGATCGGCGCCAACGGCGCGGGCAAGACCACGCTCCTGCGCATGATCACCGACCAGGAGAAGCCCGACGAGGGCAGCCTGGTCGTGGGACCGACGGTGAGCCTGGCCTACGTGGACCAGTCTCGCCAGGCCCTCGATCCGTCCCGAACGGTCTACGAGGAGATCACTGACGGACAAGACCGCCTGGTGGTGGGCGGTCGCGAGATCCACGGACGGGCATATGTCGCCGGGTTCAACTTCACCGGATCCGACCAGCAGAAGAGGGTCGGCGACTGCTCTGGCGGTGAGCGCAACCGCATCCACCTGGCCAAGGTCCTGCGCTCGGGAGGCAACGTGCTCCTGCTCGACGAGCCGACCAACGACCTCGACGTCGACACGCTCCGGGCCCTCGAAGACGCGCTCGTGGCCTTCGCCGGGTGTGCGGTGGTGATCACCCACGACCGGTGGTTCCTGGACCGGATCGCGACACACGTGCTCGCCTTCGAGGGCGAGTCGGTGGTGCACTGGTTCGAGGGGAACTTCAGCGATTACGAGGCCGAGCGCCGACGCCGGCTCGGAGCGGCCGCCGATCAGCCCCACCGCATCCGCTACAAGCCCCTGGTCAGGGGCGGGTGACCGAAGGCGAGATGATGGCCTTACGCCAGACCAGTTGACTAGTCTGGGGTCCTGAGCCGCGGGCGATCCCTAGCGCGGTTGGGGGGACGACGTGAGCAGTGAGGCGGGCAGGGCAAGAGGTATCACCGAGAGTCGAGCTGTCATCCGGACCGTCGAGCCCGGCAGCTCGGCCATCTGCGCCCACTGCGGGGCCCCGGTGAAGTTCGTCGCCCGCGCCCAGCTCCGCCAGGTCATCGCCAACGTCTACGTCAATGGCACGTGGGACCGGGTGGAGCACTACCACGCCGACTGCTATCAGGAAGCCAGCGAACCCTACGGGCCGCCCGACTCCGATCACGGCCGCGCCGACCACCGGTAGCTGGGGATAGCCTGGGTGTGGATGCGCACCCGGGTCTGCCGCTCGTTCGCCTTCGAGGCGGCCCACCATCTCCCGTGGCACGCCGGTAAGTGCCAGCGGTTGCACGGCCACCACTACCGCCTCGAGGTCACCGTGGAGGGGCCCGTCAACGAGCACGGCGTCGTGATGGACTTCGACGACTTGGCGGCTGTCGTCGAGCGCGAGGTCGTGAGCCGCTACGACCACCGCCTACTGAACGACGTCCTCGACAACCCCACCGCCGAGCGGGTCGCCCAGCAGGCGTGGAAGGAGCTCGAAGCGGCGGGCCTGGACCTCGTCGCCGTACGCCTTTGGGAGACCCCACAGTCCATGGTCGAGCTGTTGGCCGAATGAGCGCGGGCCGGCAGGTGATCATCCTCTCGGGCGGGCTCGATTCCACCACGTGCATGGCCTTGGCGGCGAAGGACGCCGAACGTCCGCCGCTGGCCCTCAGCTTCGACTATGGCCAGTCGCACGGAATCGAGCTCGAGCGCGCCGCCAAGGTGGCCGCCCACTACGGCGCCGAGCGCCTCCTGGTCGCTATCGACACGCGCGCCTGGGGTGGGTCGGCGCTCACCGACCCGTCGGTCGAGATACCGCGACCGTCGCCTTCGGCGCGCACCAGCGAGCCAGATGCAGTCGACATACCGGTGACCTACGTACCCGCGCGCAACAGCATCTTCCTCGCTGTCGCCCTCGGAGTGGCCGAGGCCCGTGACGCCGATGCCGTGTATCTCGGCGTCAACGCCCTGGACTACAGCGGCTACCCCGACTGCCGGCCTGCGTTCGTCGATGCCTTCCGCGCTGTGGCGGCGGTGGGCCAGAAGCGCGGGCTCGAGGGCCGACCGGTCGACATCCGGACACCGCTGGTCGACCTCACCAAGGCCCAGATCATCCGCCTCGCCCTTGACCTCGAGGCTCCCGTCGAGCTGACCTGGTCGTGCTACCGCGCCGGCCCGGATCCGTGCAGGGCCTGCGACGCGTGTGAGCTACGGGCGCGCGGCTTCGCCGAAGCCGGCGTGCCCGATCCGGCCCTGCCGTCGCCGTGACAGATGCCACGACCCTGCTGGTGACCGAGGTCTTCTCGGCGATTCAGGGCGAGGGGGCGCTGGTAGGTGAGCGCCAGGTCTTTCTCCGCCTCACCGGTTGCAACATCCGCTGCGCCTACTGCGATCAACCGGAGGCCCTCGAGAAGCGTGCGGGGCCGTGCCGCCTCGAGCAGACGCCGGGGCGTCGGGACTGGTGCCGGCGGGAGAGCCCACTTCCGGTCACCGAGGTGGCCGACGCCGTCGGTCAGCTGTGGCGCGCCGTTCCGCACCACTCGGTCAGCGTGACCGGAGGCGAGCCGCTGCTCCAGGCCCGGCGTCTCACCGCCCTCTTCCCGCTGCTGACCCAGCAGGACCAATCGATCTACCTGGAGACGAACGGCACTCTCCCGAGCGGTCTGGCGTCGGTGCTGGAGTGGGTCGACCACATCGGCATGGACATCAAGCTCGACAGCGTCGACCACGAGGCCGTCGACCTGGAGACGCATCGCCGGTTCCTGCGTGCCGGCACCGCCCGGCACCTCTTCGTCAAGATCGTCCTCGGGCCGGCCACGGTGCCCGACGAGCTGGACCGCGCCGTGGCCATGGTTCACGGGGTGGCTCCGGAGACCGAGATCTTCCTGCAGCCCGTCACGCCCTTCGCCGACGTCGCCGCCGCGCCCAGCCCCGGCCAGGTCCTCGAGCTGCAGGAACGGGCGCTGCGACTCCACCCGCGAGTCCGGGTCGTTCCCCAGACACACAAGCTCATCGGTCAGCTCTGACACCCCCAGCGCGCGCCCGCACCGGGGGAGGTCCTGGGAAACCCTGGTACCGTGACGCCGACGTCAGCTTTGGGACACCCGCCATGGACCTCGAGTTCACAGCCGACCAGGAGGAGCTGCGCACGTCGGTGCGGGCCGTGCTCGCACGCGAGTGCCCGCCCAGCTTCGTGCGCGAGATCGTCGAGAAGGGCGCTTCAGCCGACGACCTGTGGGCCGCGATGGTCGACCTCGACTGGCCCGCCCTGACGATCGATCCCGAGTACGGAGGTCTGGGGCTGGGCTTCGTCGAGCTGGCCGTCGTCGTCGAGGAGCTGGGACGGGCGATCGCGCCGGGGCCGTTCCTGCCGACGCTGTCGCAGTTCGTGCCGGCGATCCGCGAGGCGGGCTCGGCAGAGCAGCAGCGACGGTTCCTCGCTGACGTGGTGGCCGGTCGCATCACCGGGACCCTGGCGGTGGCCGAGGAGTCGGGGAGCTGGGCCGGCGAGGACGTCACGCTGGTGGCCCGCAGCCAGGGGGACGGCTGGATCCTCCATGGGTCCAAGCACTACGTCGCCGACGGCGCCACCGCCAACGAGCTGGTGGTCGCGGCCCGACTCGATGGCACCGATGGGCCCGATGGTCTGGCCCTGTTCATCGTCCCGCGGGAGGCGGTCGCCGCGAGCTCCCTCCAGACGCTCGACGCCAGCCGCCAGTACGCGTCGGTGCACCTCGACGGCGTGACCGTCGGCCCTGACCGCACGCTGGGCGAGCCGGGTCGCTGCGCGCCGGTGCTGGCCCGCGTCGTCGAGGAGGCCTCGACGGCGCTGGCGCTGGAGATGGTGGGGACCTGCCAGTCGATCTTCGATATCGCCCTCGAGCACGCCAAGACCCGCGAGCAGTTCGGCTCGCCCATCGGGTCCTTTCAAGCCATGAAGCACAAGTTCGCCGACATGTTCGTCGCCCTCGAGTCAGCCCGGGCGGTGTGCTACTTCGCGTCGGCGACGCTCGCCGAGGACGACGAGCGCCGGTCTCTGGCCGTCTCCATGGCCAAGGCGGCGGCCGGCGACTGCCAGCGGCTCCTTACCCAGGAGGGCATCCAGACCCTCGGCGGGATCGGCTACACGTGGGAGCACGACATGCACCTGTACGTGAAGCGGGCCAAGTCCGGCGACGCCGTCTTCGGTACGGCCCGCCAACACCGCGCCCGCGTGGCCACCCTCGCCGGACTCTGACGGAGCCGCGGCACGCCGCGTCCCGTCAGTCGAAGACGACCCTCAGCTCCTTTGGTGCCCGGAAGGCGAGCCCTCGGATCTCGGGCGGAGGCGCGTCAGGGTCGAGGCGCAGTCCCGGCAGCCGGTCGAGCAGGGAGCCGATGGCCACGGTCGTCTCCATCCGGGCCAGGTGCATGCCCAGGCACATGTGGGGCCCGTAGGCGAAGGACATGTGCTGCTGGGGATCGCGGAAGATGTCGAACCGCTCCGGGTCCGGGTACCGCGCAGGGTCGTGGTTGGCCGCGCCCATGTTCACGTTGATGATCACTCCTGCGGGCACGGTGACACCGGAGATGTCGACCTCCCGGGTCGTCGTCCTGGCGATGGCCGTGAGCGGCGGCTCCCACCGCAGCGCCTCCTCGATCGCCTGGGGCATGAGCGACCGGTCGGCCCGCAACGCCTCGAGCTGGTCGGGGTTGGCCAGCAGCCCCGTCAACAGGTTGCTGGAGGACCGGTAGGTCGTCTCCGCGCCAGCGGGCAGCAGCAGCCGGAGGAAGGCGAAGATGTCCTCGTCGGTGAGCTTCTTCCCCTCCAGCTCGGCCTGCGCCAGCGCCGTGATCACGTCCTCGGAGGGCTGCCGGCGACGCTCGGCGAGGATCCCGGCGAAATAGTCCCTCAGCTTGCCGGACGCCTCCATCCCGTGCTCGAAGTCAGCGCCGACGTTGGTGAGCCCGACGGCCCAGGCGTGGAAGGTATCGAGATCCTCCTCGGGAAGACCGAGCATCCCCGCGATCACCCGAACGGGAAACGGGAAGGTGAGGTCAGCGACCAGGTCGGCCCGACCGCGACCGGCGAAGGAATCGATGAAGCCGTTGACGATGGGCCGCACCAGGTCGGACTCCCACCGGACCATGGCCTTCCGGGTGAAGGCCTGCTGGACGAGCCCGCGGTAGGCGCGGTGCTCGGGCTCGTCCATCTCCAGGATGCTGTGGCCCATGACCATGCCCATGCTCTCGGCGTAACCGGAGGACGAGAACGTCTGTCCGTCGCGGAGGACCTTCTCCACCGCCTCGTGGGTGACGACGGTGTACGCGTCCGGCAGGTCTCCCAGCCCGTCCATGCCTTCGAGGTCGTAGAGCTCCCGCAGATCCCGCTTGTGCACCGGGCCCCCGCGGCGGAGCTCGGCGAAGTCGGGATAGGGGTTGCCGACCTTCGCCGCCCCCGCCGTCCTGTCGAATTCTTTGAACGGGTCGTAGGTCGCGTCGTCGTACGGTGCGATCCGGCCTTGCGTCGTCATCGCTCCCCTCTCCGACCAGGCGTCAGTTCCCTAACACCGATGTCATGTTTTAGCATACCGGCCGTGGAGACCGCCGACCCGGAGCCGAGACGGCGCGACCCTCAGCAGCCCTGGTGGGACCCCGGCATCCAGACGATGCCGCACGATCAGCTCCACGAGCTGCGCGAGGAGCGCCTGCGGGACATGGTCCGGCGGGTGTTCGAGCGACCCGTCCCCCTGTTCGTCGACAAGCTGGCCGAGGCCGGTGTCTCGGGTCCCGAGGACATCAAGGGACTGGCCGATCTGGAGCGCCTCCCGATCACGGTGAAGCAGGACCTGCGCCAGTCCGAGGCCGAGCACCCACCAGTGGGCGACTACCGCTTCACCGACCTTCGCGACAACGCCCGCCTGGGCACGTCCACGGGGACCACGGGCACTCCCACGATCATGCTGTGGACCACCCGGGACCTCAGGGTCGAGTACGAGTGCGGCGCACGCAACTGGTGGCGTCAGGGCATTCGCCCCGGGATGATCGTCACCCACGCCCACCCCGCCTACCTGTACGGCGGCGGGCCGCTGTTGTCCGGCGCCTACGAGTACTTCGGATGCCTCAACATCTGGGTTCCCCCGCCGGACACCGACGAGCTGGCCGAGCAGGGCATGCGCATGTGGATGCAGGTCAAGCCGGACGTGCCGTTCGTCGGGTTCGCCCTGGGCCGCTACTTCGAGGTCGCGGCCAAGCTGGGCCTCGACCCCATGAAGGACGTCGGGTTCCGCATCCCGTCGATGCCCGGCGCCGGATCAGGATCGCCGCTGGCCACTGCCGGCGCCGAGTGCTTCGCCTTCCTGGGCGCCCCCTGCGGCGAGAACAACGGTGGTCACCTCGCCGACGATCACACCTACGTGCAGGCCATCGACCCGGAGACCGGGCGCGAGGTCCCCGACGGCGAGTGGGGCAACCTGGTCGTCACCACCTTCGGGCGCGACAACTGCATGATCCGTTACGACCTGGAGGAGGCGTGCAGGGTCGAGCGCACACCGTGCCCCTGCGGGGAGACGAGCTCGCGGGGCTGGTGGGGCGGGCGCTTCAAGGACCTGCTCTCCAGCCAGGGACGAAAGTTCCAGGTGGCCGAGGTGCAGGCGGCGCTGGCCGCCGTGCCCGAGGTCGCCAAGCCCAGCCTGGAGTTCGTGGTCGTCCGCCCCCGGGAGCAGCAGGCTCCCCTCGGCGTGCGGGTCGAGGCTGGCGAGGGCCAGGGCGACGACCCGACGGTCGGACGACGGCTCGGCGCGGCGGTGAAGGAGCGGCTGGGCCTGGAAGCCACGATCGAGGTGGTGGAGCGGGGCAGCCTTCCCCGCTCCGGCTTCAAGGCGACCCGGGTCGTCGACAGCTAACCCGCCCCCCCGCTGATCGCCGCGGCGTCGTCGGCTAGAGCCCGTAGAGGGCGACGGCGTTCTCGCCGGCGATCAGCGCCTGCTGCTCCTTGGTGAGGCCTTCGATGGCCTCGGCCAGCTCGGCCGTCACGCCCGGGTACTTGGCATCGGGATGCGGATAGTCCGAGGCCCAGATGATGCGGTCGGCGCCACACAGCGGCGAGTTGGCGGTGAAGGCGAGGGTCGACTCGTCGGCGTCGAAGCTGATCCAGCACTGTCGCCGGAAGTAGTCCGAAGGCCTTTCCTTCAGCCACGGGACGTCCCACGAGAAGATCTCGGCGTGGTGGTCGAGCCGCTCCAGCCAGGGCACCAACCAGCCCCCGTTGGCCTCGAGGAAGATGAGCTTGAGGCCCGGGAAGCGCTCGCACACCCCGCCGGCGAGCAGGAACGCCATCGAGCTCATCATGTCGAAGGGGTTGGACAGGGCCTGGGTGAAGTAGATGTTGTCGATGTTGACGTCGGCCCCGCCCTCCTCCGGCAGCGGCGCCGCCGAGGTGCCGAGGCGGTTGAAATGCATCCCGATACAGGCGCCCGGGAGGTCCGCGGCGAGGAACGGATGCAGCCCGACGGGCAGTCCGGTGTCGGACGCGGCGCGCCAGATCGGGTCGTAGACCGGGTCGTTGAACTGCTTCCAGTCGGCGGTCGGGTTGGGGCGGATGAACACAGCCACCACCCCCGGAAGCTCGGCCGCTCGGCGGATCTCGGCCGCCGCCCGGTCCAGGTCCTGCTGGGGCAGCACGGCGGCGGCGAACAGCCGGCCCTCTCCGTCACCCACATGGTCCGACACCCAGTCGTTGTAGGACCGGCACTGGGCCGTGGCGAAGTCGACGTCGCGGTGGCTCTGGATGCCGAGAAGAAAGGTCGGGTACACCACGGACTGGTCGATGCCGTCAGTCGACATGTCGTCCAGGCGGGCCTTTGCGTCGTAGGCCGCCGGCCTCACCTCGGTGTAGCGGAGCTCCCCCCGCTGGGCCCTGCCCCGCTCCTCGTCCGACATCCCCGCGGTGCCGGCCAGGGCGAGGCCGTTGGCAGGCATGCGCACGTCGTCCATGATCATCCACTCGCGGCCCTT
>DATBBR010000045.1 GCA_036270875.1 Acidimicrobiales bacterium | reverse complement strand
AGGACCAGCCCACTCCCACTGCTTGAGCGGATGAGGTCGCTGCTGCGCCGCTCGCTTCCCGTCGAGCACCCGACGGCTCCGCTGACGGGGTACAAGCTCGCCTATCCGCTCCTGTCGGCTGACGATCGGTCGGCTGGGTTCGCCGGTCTGTCGATCGGCGGCCAGCACGTCTACGGTCCGGCGGCCGAGGCCGCCTGCGTGTGGAGCCGCCGCCATGCGCCGCCGAAGCGGACTTGCAGCTGCGGGTTCTACTGCTTCCACTCGCTCGCTCCTGCTCGGGCCATGGCGTGCGAGACCAGGTACCGACCGACAGTGCTGCTCGAGGTGGCGGTGACCGGGAGCTTCATCCGCTACCAGGACGGTCTTCGCTACGGCCGGCAGCGGGTGCGCGGCGTCCGCGTGGGTCGCTGCCGGTGCGGCCGCCCGGCGACGATGCTGGTCGACAGCGGGACCGGCCGGTCCGGCTGGCGACAGCTCGAACCAACCTGTGCCGGGTGTGCTGGATGGTCGGCGGCGCTGACGTTCCACGCCTTCGCCGAGCGTCTCGGTGGCGGCGTCAGCGTCGCCAGCGACTGCGACCCCGACGCGTCACAGGGCCGGAGGGAGCGAGCACCCGCGGCCGCCGATGGCGGTTCCGGGGACGCAATGGCGCTCACCGCGGCGGACGAGCCGTCGCTCGCCGTGGTCGCGGCCGAGGTGGCCCTCCTTCAGGCCCGCCTCGACGAGCTCCAGCGCCAGCTGGCCCACCTGTCGGGAGATGACCCGCCGGGAGCCGGTCGATAGGGCCCGAGCGAGCCATGGAATGATTGAGGGGTCGCGGGTGCTCCTGCATGTGGGCACTTCGCCGCGAGCAGGACCGGAAGTCGAGATGAGATGCCGATCACTCGTTTGAACCATGCCGTGCTCTACGTCCGAGACGCTCGGCGCAGCGCAGCCTTCTACACCGAGGCGCTCGGAATGGCTGTCCGCCACGCCGTGGGGGAGGGTCAAGCGATCTTCCTCTGCTCACCGGGGTCGGACAACGACCACGACCTCGGGTTGTTCAGCGTCGGTGAGGATGTTGGCGCGTCCCTCGCCGGGAGGCAGACCGTGGGGCTGTACCACCTCGCCTGGCAGGTGGACACCCTCGACGAGCTCGATCGTCTGCGGAGCGTCCTGAACGAGCGGGGCGCGCTGGTCGGCGCCAGCGACCACGGCGTGAGCAAGAGTCTGTACGCCCGCGACCCTGACGGCCTCGAGTTCGAGATCATGTGGGCGGTGCCCTCGGACCTGCTCGACGAGGGCGACCAGACTGTCCAGGTCGCTCCCCTCGACCTCGACAAGGAGAAGCGGCGCTTCGGCGCAACCACCGTGAGCACTGGTTGAGGCGAAAAGAGGTCTCTATGAACCTCAGTGCCCAGCCCAGCCTGAGGGTGTTGATCGTCAGCCGCCAGCCGGTTGCGCGCGCCGGGATGGCCGCCGTGCTGCGCCCCTTCCGCTCGCGCGTGAAGGTGGTTGGCGAGGTCGGCGGGGTCGATACCGCCCCGGAGGAAGCGGCGCGCTCGCAGGCGCAGATCGTGCTCTTCGATACCCGCCTCGATGCGCCCGGCGGGCTCGACCAGGTGGCCAATCTGGTGACCGCGCTGGGCGAGAGCCGGGTCGTCGTGCTGGCCCGTCGGGACGAGGCCCGCTTCACCTGGTCGACCCTCCAACGGGGCGCCGCCGGCTTCCTGCTCGACACCATCACCGGGTCGGACCTCGTCGAGGCACTGGACGAGGTGAACCGGGGCGCCATCGCGGTGGACCCGACCTTGGCCGGCGGTACCCAGCTCGCCCCGGACGAGGCGCTGTCACCTAGGTGGCCAGGCGCGCACCTGGGGCTGACCGAGACGGAGAGCCGGATCCTGGAGCTGCTGGCGATGGGGGAACCGTCCGCCGCCATCAGCGGCCAACTGGGTATGAGCAGGACGGAGGTCAAGGCGCATATCCGGTCGGCCTATCGACGGCTGCAGGCCCGGGACCGCTCGGATGCGCTGGCCCGCCTGGCCCGCGAAGGGCTGTTCTCCTGACCGAAGGACTAGGGAGAGGTAGCCCTCCCGGTCGCCACAAATAGTCCCTGGAGACCATTGCGCGATCGCGCCGGCGCGCTCAGTCTTGGGCGTCAGACCGCGCTACCTGGCCCCCTCGTGGCTGCCACCGTCGTACCACGGGCCAGGTGGCGTGGTCTGGCTAGCTGGGCCCGGCCGACGCATCTGGGATGGCGTGCAGGTGCACGAGTGGGCTTTACTTGGGTGAAACCTACGGAGAAGGGTTCGTGGGTATGGGGTGATGGCTGGGATGGCTGGGGGTCGGATCGAGAGGCTGCGTGCTCTGTCGCGTCCGGGCGCGGTCGTGCTGGTCATGAGCCTCGTGGGGGCAGGTGTCATCGGCGCCATCGCCAGCGGAGCTCCATCCCGGGCCGTCTCGCTCCGTGTCGAGGGTCGCTCACCGCCGGCATCGGTCGGGTCCCGCGATGGTGCGGCGTCGAGCCTCGCGCCGGCGCTGTCGAGCGGTCCGGGTGGTGTGGCGGGCCAGGGGGTGGCCCTCACCGCCACGGCTCCCGTTGGCTCTCGTGCCGGAAGCGCAGCCCCGGCCGCCTCGCCCACGGCTACCACCGGTGCCGCGGTCGGGCCCTCGTACACGGCCCAAGGCGGGCGCGCCTCCCCGGCTGCCGCGCCGAGCCGGACCCCAGCCACCGGGCCGCCCGCCCACCCGGCGCCTGTTGTTCCACGTCCGCCGCCCGGGCTCGGTGCCCGTCTCCTACCCGGTGTGCCGCCGGTGCTGCCGGGGCCGAGCCGTCGTCCGCCCAACCGGCCGCCGCCGTCGTCGGGAACGGCGCGCTACCCGTCCGGGTCCACCGGCTACGACATCTCCTGGCCACAGTGCGGGCAGAGCTATCCCCCCCAGCCCTACGCGGTGGCGGTCGTGGGGGTCAACGACGGGCAGGCCTTCAGCACGAACCCCTGCCTGGGCAGCGAGGCGTCCTGGGCCGGCTCCGGCCTCAATCTGTACATCAACATCAACTCGCCGAGCTCGGCTGACAACACCGACCAGTCCGGACCGGCGGGGAGCTGCCGGTCGGGCGACAACGCCTGTCTCGCCTACAACTACGGCTACAACGCAGCGGCGGGCAGCGTCGCCCTGGCCGCCGATCAGGGGGTGGCGGCGCCCACGTGGTGGCTCGACGTGGAGACCGCCGGCCGCTGCGCCACCCAGTTCCCCACCAACGGCACCGGCTACTGGTCCTGCAACACCTCGCTCAACGCGACCACCGTCCAGGGCGCCATCGACGGCTTGCGCCACGCCGGACTGGTCGCCGGCGACTACTCGACGAGCTACCAGTGGGGGGTGATCACCGGCGGCCTCGTGCCGAGCGGCGGGAGCGTGCCGAACTGGATCGCCGGAGCCGATCCCTCGGCGACGTCGTCGTGGTGCTCGGGCTCGCACGACTTCGGCGGCGGCCAGGCGTGGCTCCTACAGCTCGCCACCTCGGGGCCATACGACCAGGACCGCGCCTGCTGACTCCAGAGCGCTGTCACGAGGAGATGGGCACACCCTTCGCCAGGACAGGTTCGCCGAGGATCAGCTCGCTCTCGGCGATGAGCGGGCCGAGCGCGGGCGCCGCCTGGGCCATCGATTCGCTGCCGCTGTGGGCGGCGAACGCCTCGTCGTCGGCGTAGAGCTCCGACACCCAGAACTCGTCGGCATGGTCCTTGGAGCGGTTCATGACGTACAGCAGGGTGCCGGGCTCGGTCGCGGCCTGCTCGAACAGGGGCCGGAACGCGGCGACGAGCTCGTCGCCCTTTCCCTCCTTGGCGCGGACCCTGGCGAGCATCGCGACCTGTGCCATCGGAGCCTCCCTCACGGCAGCGGAGGCGAGATCATACGCTCGATCGCGTTCCGGTCCCTGAACGGCCGCCCTTGACCTGCACCTTCGAGAGAGAGCGGGCGACGGGAATCGAACCCGCGTTCTCAGCTTGGGAAGCTGATGTTCTGCCTCTGAACTACGCCCGCAGGAGCCCGCAACTGTAGCGTTCGGCCGGCGGTGGGCCGAGCCCGGGGGAGGGGTCCCAGGGCTCGCCGGTTGGGCGCCCGGGAGGCGGGTAGGTAATGTGACTGGTCCGTCGCGTGCCTGGTCAGCTGGGCCGAGCCGCTTTCCCGGCTGTGTTGCGCTGACGCCCAGTGAAGCGGCAGGAGGAACGCCTTGAGACTCGGTATCGGCTTTGCATTGACGGCTATCGCCCTGGCGCTGGCCGGGCGACGGGTGTGGTGGCTGGGACGCCTCGTCGCCGTGGGCCGGCCAGCTCCGGATCGCTTCAAGGACCTGGGGCCGCGCCTGTGGGCCGAGCTGACCGACGTCTTCGGGCAGCGCAAGCTGCTCAAGCGGCCCATCCCCGGTCTGGCCCACTTCTTCGTCTTCTGGGGTTTCGTGATCCTGCTGCTCACGATCCTCGAGGCCTACGGGCTGCTGTTCTCCAAGACGTGGGCCATCCCGGGCATCGGCCACTCGGCCGCGCTCGGTTTCATCGAGGATTTCATGGCCGTCGGCGTCCTGGCCGGCATCATCGTCTTCTCGGTCATCCGCCTGCGCGAGTCGCCCGAGCGCCTCGATCGGTCGTCACGCTTCTACCGCTCACACGCCGACCAGGCGTGGCTCATCCTCCTGATGATCTTCCTGGTGATCGCCACCCTGCTCCTCTATCGGGGGGCGCAGGTCGAGCTCGGCCACTTCCCCTACAGCGACTGGGCCTTCGCCTCGCATCTCGTCGGCAACGCCCTCTCGGGCCTGAGCCACGGAGTGCTGCAGGCGCTGGAGACGACCTTCGTGCTGGCCCAGATCGGCGTGGTCATGGGGTTCCTGGTCGTGGTCGTGTACTCCAAGCACCTGCACATCTTCGTGTCCGAGCCGAACGTGCTCTTCTCCCGGCGTCCCATCGCCCTCGGCGCGCTGGCGACGACGCCGAACATGGACCCCGAGGAGCTCTCCGAAGACGACGTCTTCGGTGCCGGCGAGATCACCCACTTCAGCTGGAAGCAGCTCCTCGACCTCCTCAGCTGCACCGAGTGCGGTCGGTGCCAGGACCAGTGCCCGGCCTGGAACACGGGCAAGCCGCTGTCGCCGAAGCTCGTCATCATGGACCTGCGCGACAACCTCTTCGGCCGGGCGAGCTCCCTCCTGGCGGGCTCGGGGGCCGACGGCACGGCCGAGAGCAACGGCGGCTCGGAGGGGGACGGCACCGGACAGAGCACCGTACCCACCCGTCTCGTGCCCGACGTCATCGAGCCCGACGTCTTGTGGTCGTGCACCACCTGCGGCGCCTGCGTCGAGCAGTGCCCGGTCGACATCGAGCACGTCGACACGATCGTCGACATGCGGCGCTACGAGGTCCTCATGGAGTCGAGCTTCCCCACCGAGGGCGGCACCATGCTGCGCAACATAGAGAACCAGGGGGACCCCTGGGGCCTGGGCTCGACCCACCGACTCGACTGGACACAGGGGCTCCCGTTCGAGGTCCCCGTGGTCGAGGGCTCGATCCCCGATGATGTCGAGTATCTCTTCTGGGTGGGCTGCGCCGGAGCGCTGGACGAGCGGGCCCGCAAGGTCACCCAGGCCATCGCCCGCCTCCTCAACGCTGCAGGCGTGCGGTTCGCCGTGCTCGGGCCCAAGGAGTCGTGCACCGGCGACCCGGCCCGCCGGCTCGGGAACGAGTACCTCTACCAGACCCAGTGCCAGCAGAACGTCGAGACGCTCGACGGCGTCGGCGCCCGGAAGGTCATCGCCTCCTGCCCCCACTGCTTCAACACCATCTCCAAGGAGTACCCGGCTCTGGGGGGCAACTACGAGGTCGTCCACCATTCGCAGCTCCTGGCCCGACTGGTCGAGGAGGGGCGGATCACGCCCGGCCAGCGCTTCGAGAGCACCGTCACCTACCACGACCCGTGCTACCTGGGCCGCCACAACTCGATCTACGACCAGCCCCGGTCGGTGCTGTCCGCGGTGCCGGGCGTCGAGCAGGTGGAGATGCACCGGTGCCGGCAGCGGGGATTCTGCTGCGGGGCCGGCGGTGCGCGCATGTGGCTCGAGGAGGACATCGGCAAGCGGGTCAACCTGGAGCGGACCGACGAGGCCCTCCAGACCGGTGCCGGCGTGGTCGGCACCGCGTGCCCGTACTGCATGATCATGCTCGACGACGCCGTCAAGCAGCGACAGGCGGACGGTATGGCCGCCGAGTCCACCCAGGTGCTGGACGTGGCCCAGATCCTCGAGCAGTCGGCGCCGGCCGGCACGTCTGACGGCAACCCCGGCGACGACCGGGCCCCGGCGGCGGCGAGGCCTCCCGGGGACGGCGCCAGCTGAGCGTCAGTTGAGGGCCTTGGCGTCCGCCTCCCGGAGGCGCTCGGCCATGGCTGTCAACAGCTTGTGGGCGATGCCGGGCACCTGGTCCATGAGCCCGTCGAACTGGCGTTGATCGAGCACGAGCAGCTGCATGGGTGTCTCGGACGTGATGGTCGCCGAACGGGGCTTTCGGTCGAGCAGCGAGAGCTCGCCGAAGTACTGACCGGGACGGAGTGTCGCGACCTTGCGACCGCCGCGGCTGACACCTGCCCGGCCGTCGAGGATGAGGAAGAACTCGAAGCCGGGCTTGCCCTCTTCGCACAGGAGCCTTCCGGCGTCGACCTCCACCTCGTCGGAAGCCCTGCCGATGAGGCCCAGCTCCTTCTTGTTGCAGCCCGAGAACAGCCAGGTCCGGCCCAGGTGCTCCAGCTTCACGTCCCTGCGTGCCATGGAGCGACAGGGTAATGGTGGCGGTCCTCGCGAAGCGAGGGGCCGGTCTCTGGCGACCAGCATTGGTTTCACCTCTCGTCGAACCGGGGCGCGGTGCGGGTGTGCAGCCGAGGCCTTTTCGACCAAAGGTGAAACAAGAGGAACGTGCCGGGACCGGCCCGCCTGCCAGCCGCGAGTCAGCTGGCCTGACCGGCCACCGCCTGTGCCGCCGCCTCCGCCGCGGCCGGGTCCCCGAGGTAGGCGGCGTGGCGGGGCGCGAGGTCGTCGTCGAGCTCGTAGTGCCGGGGGATGCCGGTGGGGATGTCCAGCCCCGTGATGTCCTCGTCGGAGATGCCCTCGAGGTGCTTCACCAGCGCCCGGAGGCTGTTGCCATGGGCGACGACGAGCACCTGCCGGCCGGCCCGGAGGTCGGGGACGATGGCATCGTGCCAGTAGGGGAGGAGACGCACGACGACGTCCCGGAGGCACTCGGTCGCGGGGAGCACGTCAGGGGCGAGCCGCCGGTAGCGGGGGTCGTGGCGGGGGTGGTTCTCGTCGTCGGGGCCGAGGGGCGGCGGCGGCGTCGTGTAGCCGCGGCGCCAGGCCTTGACCTGCTCGGCGCCGTAGCGGGCGGCCGTCTCCTTCTTGTCGAGACCCTGGAGGGCGCCGTAATGGCGCTCGTTGAGGCGCCAGTGACGCCGCACCGGCAGCCACAGGTGGTCCATCTCCTCCAGCGCCAGGTCGGCCGTCCGGATTGCCCGGGTCTGTACCGAAGTGTGCAGGACGTCGAGCTCCAGCCCGGCCTCGGCGGCCATGAGCCGTCCCGCTGCTCGGGCCTCGGCCTCGCCCCGCTCGGTGAGGTCGACGTCGACCCAGCCTGTGAACAGGTTCTGCTCGTTCCAGGTGCTCTGACCGTGGCGGAGCAGGACCAGGGTGCTCATGGGCGCCGACAGTAGCCGCAGGCCCGGCCGGTGGGCCCACGCTGCTCGAGCACGAGCAGCCGGCTTGATATCCTCATGCTCAACTTTGCTATGCTCGTCTTCGTCATAGAGATCGAATCAAGCATTCGGAGGCGCTCATCATGCCCAAGGCCGTCGGCATCGACCTCGGCACCACCAACTCCGTCGTCAGCGTCATGGAGGCGGGCGAGCCTACCGTCCTGCCCAACGCCGAAGGAGGCCGGACGACCCCCTCTGTGGTCGGGTTCTCCAGGTCGGGCGAGGTACTGGTGGGCGAGGTCGCCAAGCGCCAAGCCATCACCAACCCCGACCGCACCGTCCGGTCGGTGAAGCGCCAGATGGGGACCAGCTGGAGCATCGACATCGACGGCAAGGCCTACACGCCCCAGGAGATCTCCGCCCGCATCCTGCAGAAGCTGAAGCGCGACGCCGAGTCGTACCTGGGCGACACCGTGACCCAGGCCGTCATCACCGCGCCGGCCTACTTCGACGATGCCCAGCGCACCGCCACCAAGGAGGCGGGGCAGATCGCGGGCCTCGAGGTGCTGCGCATCATCAACGAGCCCACGGCCGCCGCCCTCGCCTACGGGCTCGATAAGGAGGGCAAGGACCAGACGGTCCTCGTCTTCGACCTCGGGGGTGGCACCTTCGACGTGTCGGTCCTCGACATCGGCGAGGGCGTGTTCGAGGTCAAGTCCACCTCCGGGAACACCCACCTCGGCGGCGACGACTGGGACCAGCGCATCATCGACTGGCTGGTGACGACGTTCAAGAACACCGAGGGCGTGGACCTGTCGGCCGACAAGATGGCGCTCCAGCGTCTGAAGGAGGCGGCCGAGAAGGCCAAGATCGAGCTGTCCAGCGTGCAGGAGACCCAGGTCAACCTGCCGTTCATCACCGCCACGTCCGAGGGCCCCAAGCACCTCGACCTCAAGCTGACGCGAGCCAAGCTCTCCGAGCTGACCTCCGACCTGGTCGACGCCTGCCGGGGCCCCTTCGAGTCGGCGATCTCCGACGCCGGCCTGTCACGGGACCGCATCGACCACGTGATCCTGGTGGGCGGCGCCACCCGCATGCCTGCCATCCAGGACCTGGTGAAGGAGATGACCGGCAAGGAGCCCCACAAGGGCGTCAATCCCGACGAGGTCGTGGCGATCGGCGCCGCCATCCAGGCTGGCGTGCTCAAGGGCGACGTCAAGGACGTGCTGCTGCTCGACGTGACCCCCCTGTCCCTCGGGATCGAGACCAAGGGTGGGATCATGACGAAGCTGATCGAGCGCAACACGACCATCCCGACCAAGAGGACCGAGGTGTTCACCACTGCCGAGGACGGCCAGCCGTCGGTGGAGATCCACGTCCTGCAGGGTGAGCGGGAGATGGCGTCCTACAACAAGACGCTCGGCAAGTTCCAGCTCGTCGACCTGCCTCCGGCGCCCCGTGGCGTGCCCCAGATCGAGGTCACCTTCGACATCGACGCCAACGGCATCGTGCACGTCTCGGCCAAGGACCGGGCCACGGGCAAGGAGCAGTCGATGACGATCACCGGCCAGTCGTCACTGCCCAAGGACGACATCGACCGCATGGTCCGCGACGCCGAGTCCCACGCGGCCGAAGATCGCCGTCGCCGTGAGGAAGCCGAGGTCCGCAACAACGCCGACACGCTCGTGTACCAGACCGACAAGCTGCTGCGGGAGCAGGGCGACAAGATCTCCGGGCCCGAGAAGGAGAAGGTCGAGCAGGGTCTGTCGTCGCTCAAGGAGGCGCTGGCCGGCTCCGACATCGAAGCCATCCGGAGCGCGACCGAGTCGCTCGTCACGGCCAGCCAGGAGTTCGCCTCCCGCCTCTACGAGCAGGCGGGCCCGTCGGCCGCGGCCGGCGGCCAGCCCGGCGGCCAGCCCGGCGGTGCCGGGCCCCAGGGCGAGCAGCAGCCCGCTGACGACGAGGTCGTCGACGCCGAGATCGTGGACGAGGGCGAGCACGGGCGCGGCGCATGAGCGAGGGCGAGCGTCGCCCGCCCGCGGCCGGGGCGCCGCCCGAGCCCGAGCGCGGCGAGGACAAGGACCGAGCCGATCGCGCCACCGATGACCGGGCCATGAATGACCGGGCCAGCGAGGACAGTGACAGAGAGGTGGGAGACGCCGGCGTGATCGGAGAGCCGGTGGACGCGGGCGCGGCGGCCGCCGACGACCAGACGCTGGCCGCGCTCGCCACCCAGCGCGACGAGTATCTCGACGCGCTGCGCCGGCTGCAGGCCGACTTCGAGAACTACAAGAAGCGGGTGCTCAAGCAGCAGACCGAGCACCTCGAGCGCGCCGCGGAGGCGCTGGTCGTCAAGCTCCTTCCGGTGCTCGACGCCCTCGACCTGGCCGTTGCCCACGCCGGCGACTCGCCCGAGGCCAAGGTCTTGGCGCCCGTCGCCTCGTCCCTCGTCGACGTGCTCGAGAAGGAGGGCCTGGAGCGGATCGATCCCGAGGGCCAGCCGTTCGATCCGAACCAGCACGACGCCGTCATGCACGAGCCCCCGGAGGCCAACGGCGAGCAGGAGGAGCACAACGGGTCTGGCGGCGAGCCGCAGGTGAGCGGCGTGATGCGTGCCGGGTACCGGTGGAAGGGCCGCGTCCTGCGCCCGGCCATGGTGAAGGTCAAGGGTTAGCGAGGGACCAGGATGGCTCCGCAGCGGGAGTGGTTCGAGAAGGACTACTACCAGGTTCTCGGCGTGTCAGAGTCGGCGACCGAGAAGGAGATCACGCGCGCCTATCGCAAGCTGGCCAAGCAGTACCACCCGGACGCCAACCCGGGTTCGGAGGACCGCTTCAAGGAGATCTCCGCCGCCTACGAGGTCCTCGGCGACGCCGACAAGCGCAAAGAGTACGACGAGGTCCGTCGGCTCGGTCCCGTCGGCGCCAACTTCGGTGGCTTCACTGGCCCGAGCCAGGGGGCCGGAGGCGCCCAGGACTTCACCTTCCGCTTCGAGGACGCGGCCGGTGGAGCCGGCATGGGCGGCGGGCTGGGCGATCTGCTCGGTGGCATCTTCGGACGCGGCGGCCGCACCGCTCGAGGCGCCGGACCCCAGCGGGGGGCCGACCTCGAGGCCGAGCTGCACCTGTCCTTCAAGGACGCGGTGGAGGGCGTCACGACCACCGTCAACGTGACGGGCGACGCCCCGTGCCACACCTGCCGGGGCACGGGCGCGGCGCCGGGCACGACGCCGACCGTGTGCCCACGCTGTGGCGGGCGCGGGGTGCTCGACGACAACCAGGGCCTCTTCTCGTTCAGCCAGCCCTGCCCGACCTGCGGAGGCCGCGGCGTGCGAGTCGAGACGCCGTGTCCCACCTGCCACGGCACCGGCGCCGAGCTCCGCGCCCGTCAGGTGCGGGTGCGGATCCCACCGGGCGTGGTGGACGGCCAGCGCATCCGGGTCAAGGGCCGGGGTGGACCCGGTCGCAACAACGGTCCGGCCGGCGACCTCTACGTGGTCGTGCGGGTCGCTCCCCACGAGCTCTTCGGTCGCCGGGGGCGTGACCTCACCCTTACCGTCCCCCTCACCTTCTCCGAGGCCGCCCTCGGGGCGACCATCCGGGTGCCGACCCTCGAGGGGCCGGTGAGCCTGCGCGTGCCCCCGGGGACGCCGTCGGGACGGACCTTCCGGGTGCGCGGAAGGGGCGTGAAGAGCGGCAAGACGGCAGGCGACCTGCTGGTCACCGTGGAGGTGGCAGTGCCGCCTCACCTGACCGACGCCCAGCGGGAGGCCGTCGAGGCGCTTGCATCGGCCTCCGAGGAGTCCCCGAGGGCTCACCTGGGGGTGTGACGCGGCCATGACGACCATGAGACGAGCGGACCAGCAGCCGGCGCCGGTGAGCAGCCGGGCGGTCTACGTGATCTCGGTGGCCGCGGAGCTGGCCGGAGTCCACCCCCAGACGTTGCGCATCTACGAGCGCAAGGGCCTCGTCGACCCGGCCCGGACCGGCGGTGGGAGCCGGCGCTACAGCGAGCGTGACATCGAGCGGCTGCGGCGGATCCAGGAGCTCACCAACGCCGGTCTCAACCTGGAGGGCGTGCGCCGGGTCATCGAGCTGGAGACCCTGGTCGACCGGCTGGGCCGGGAGCTGACCGAGGCGCGGCGCGAGGCTAGGGAGGCCGTCGAGCGAACCCACCGCCACTATCGGCGGGACCTGGTGCCTCTGAGCCAGTCGCCCGTGCTCTACCGGGGCCGTCGCTGAGCCTCGGCCCCGGGGCACCGGGGGACGGGAGCACCCACCCGCTTGCCCCGGTATGCTCGGCTCGCCGTTGGGATCGCCCGGGAGGACGCGCGTGCCCGCGATCGTGGTCGTCGGAACCCAGTGGGGCGACGAGGGAAAGGGCAAGCTCACCGACCTGCTCGCCCAGGAGATGCACCTCGTGGTGCGCTACCAGGGCGGGCACAACGCCGGTCACACCATCGTGGTCGACGGCGAGACCTTCGCCCTCCAGCTG
>DATBBR010000044.1 GCA_036270875.1 Acidimicrobiales bacterium | reverse complement strand
GGCGTGCCTTGTGGGAGCCACCCGTCGCCCCGCTCGGCGGCTCGCCGCAGGGCCGCACGCGAGGACCCGCCGACCCAGATCGGCACCTGGGCCTGGCGCGGGCGCGGCGCCAGTCCGACGTCGTGGACAGACCACGTGTCGGTGTCCACGTCGGGATACTCCTCGGTGAGTGCGGCCCGTACGACGTCGATGGCGTCGTCCGTGCGCCGCCCCCGCTGTTGGAAGTCCACGCCCAGGGCGCTGAACTCGCCCTCGAGATGGCCGGTGCCGACCCCGAGCACCGCCCGACCGCCCGAGAGCTCGTCGAGGGTCATGAACGCCTTGGCCGTGAGCAGTGGATGGCGGTACGCGAGCACGTAGATGTGCGAAAGGATGCGCACGTTGCGGGTCAACGCCGCGATCCAGCCCAGGGTGGCGACCGTGTCGTACCACGTCGTGCGCATGTGCTCGTCGAAGGGCCGAGGAACGGCGACGTGGTCGCACACCCCGACATAGAAGAAGCCGGTCTCGTCGGCCTTGCGAACGATCGCCTCGAGCTCGTCGCGCCCGGCCGCGAGCTCCCACTCCTCGGCGAACGTCTTGCTCTTGGCCTGCACCTGCAGCTGCATTCCGTACACCAGGCGGCCGGGGGGAACGATCGACACCGACATGCTCGAGGCCTCCTCAGGACTCGTCAGGACCAGCGGTCGCCGCTCCCCAGACCTTCCGCGACGCCGGGCGGGGGAGCGAAGCTGGGATTAGGGAGCCGGGTGATGCCGCGCTCCTCCAGGAGCCGGTGGTAGCCGGCCTTGTCGGCTGGGACCGGCGTGACGTCGCCCGCCCACGTCTCGAACAGCAGCGCGCCCTTCTTGCCGGCGACCAGCGGTCCGAAGGCGGCGCCCCGCTCCAGGACGATCAGCGTCCCGGGTGGACAGATTCGATCGCCCACCGTGAGCTCACCCTCGAGGATGTACACCAGGTTGTCGCTGGCGTGACCGTGGCGCTCGACGACCATCCCCGGGTCGTAGCGGCCCAGGACGACCATCCGCTCCGGCGTCCACTCGAGGAACTTCTCGTGCACCGAGACCCGCCGGCCGCCGTGCTGCTGGGCGACCACCTCGGTCCAGGGCACATCGTCGCGGTGGACGAACGCCAAGCGTGGCTGCTCGGGATCCTCGGCCATCGAGGCAAGCTAGCCCAGCGTCGGCTCAGGCGCCGCCTCGGGGCGCTGCAGTCAGCACGTCGGGAAGCGGAACGACCCGATTCTCGTGTCGAAGTCGTGGTTGTTGCCGTTGGTCTGGCTCGTGTAGTACTCGTTCGTGACCCAGAAGGTGCAGTCGTCCTGCGGATCGACCGCCATCTGGCTGTAGTCGCCGAAGAAGCCGTTGTCCATCTGGGAGCCGGCGCCGCCGGCGAGCACGACCTCTGTTCTGAGCATGCCGGGCGGATCCGATGGTGTCCGGGCTGCGTAGGCAACCGACGGGTGGACCTGCGATCCCGAGACATCGAAGCCAAGGGCGATGTCGCCTTGCCCGTCCATGGCCATGCTCCCGAGCCACCGGTCGTTGTTGTCAGTCGGCGGAGCGTAGGTGCCCTGTTGGAAGATGGACCAATTGCTGAAAGCAGTCTTGCGGAGCTCGTACCACCGGATGCCGCTTCTGTTCACGTTGTCGGGTGTCGCCACCGTCTGGTTCAGCAACAGCGAGGCGTGATCCCCGAAGTTGCGGTAGACGAGCCGGAAGCCGAGGTAACCGTAGGCCAGGGAGTCGAGGTGGGGGCTCGAGTGGTTGTCCGGGTTCGGCTGGACGATGCACAGCTGGTGGCCACACACATCCGAGTTGAAGCTCTCGGGCGTGAGCAGGTCGGTGAGGGCGAGGGTCGAGCTGCTGGGCTGCGTCCAGTTGGCTTGCAGGCCCCAGATCGCCACCCGGTCGCTGGGCCAGCCCTCGTTGTCGTCGCGAGCCTGGGCGAGATATTCGGGCGCGCCAGTCGGCGGCGACACGTCCCCGTCCCAGTTCGCAGGCTGCATCATCGACAGCTCCGAGACGCCCGTGGGACCGGTCTGGCGAGGCACGAAGAACTCGACCTCGCCGGCGTCCTGACCCTGGAGCATCCGGTTGCGGTCGAACGACACGACGTAGATCCCCGTGCCGCTGCCCCGGAAGATCTTGTTGGCGTCGGCCGTCAGGTAATAGGCGTCAGGCGATATCCCGAACTTGGGGTAGTCGTTGAACCACGGGAACTGGTCGCTGCTGACCTGGAACCGGTAGCGGTAGTACCCGCCCAGCGGATCCGTGGACTTTGACACGGCGACGCACTGGTACCACGTCCCGTTCAGCTGCTGGAAGCGACTCGCGAACCACCGGCCGGCGTGACGGTCGTAGAGGACGACACCGTCGCTGTCGCGCCCGGTGCCGCACGAGGTTCCTTCCCAGAAGGCGCCGTTGCCGGGCGGGGGGTTGCACAGCGGCGTGCCGTCTTTCATGAAGACCTCTACTGCCTGATTGATCATCTGCACGTAGCGATCCGGCCCAGCGGCGCCGTTGGTGTCGGCCGCGCCCTCCGCCAGGTTGGCGCTCTGGGTTCGGGCCAGACCGGCGAAGTTCTGGATGGGAGGCGGCGTGGCACCTGGCGCCGGGGAAGTGGGTGCCTGGGTGGGCGCGGGCGACGCGGCGACCGGCTGGGCGCCGGTGTTGTTGCACGCCAGGTGGTCGAGGGGGCCGAGGTTCACCGCGCTCAGCTGGCCGGGGCTCACGAACGGCCCGTCGACCGGTATCTCACTCGGAAGAGCCAGAGGTCCGAGCCAACGACCGCCGCTCTCGACCCAGGACACGTTGATGAACCCGTTCTTGCCCGACGCCCACAGGTCGGTCTGGCCGGGCACGCCGAACTGCGGCGATGCCGCCAACCCCCCGCCGGGAAGGGCCTCGACGGCCGGGGAGACCGCGAGCGGACCGCTCCAGCGACCCGCGCCCGACACCCAGAGTACCTGCGCGGCGCCATCCTGGGCCACGACGAAAACGTCGGTCTGGTCGGCCACACCGAGCTGCGGCGACACCGCCAGCGCTGCGCCCGGTGGGGCCAGGTGCGTCGGCGAGATCGTCATCGGTCCGTTCCACTGCCCTGTTGCTTGCACCCAGAACACTTCTGTTGCGCCCGTGCCGGCCACCACGAACACGTCGGTCTGGTCGGGCACGCCGAGCTGAGGCGACGCCGCCAACCCCGCGCCCGGCGGAGCCTGCCCGCCTAGCGAGATCGTCAGCGGTCCGTTCCACCGGCCGGCGCCCTGCACCCAGAGCACCTGTGTCGTCCCGCTGGTGCCGACGAAGAACAGATCCGTCTGGCCGGGCACCCCGAACTGGGGCGATGCCGCCAACCCCGCTCCGGCCGGGGCGATGCTGCCCGGCGAGATCGCCAGCGGGCCGTTCCACCGTCCGGCTCCCTGCACCCAGAGCACCTGAGCGGCGCCGGAATTGGCCACCACGAACACGTCGGTCTGGTCGGGCACGCCGAACTGGGGCGACGCCGCCAACCCCGCCCCCGGCGGAGCGAGGCCGGCGGCCGAGATCGTCAGCGGTCCGTTCCACCGGCCGGCGCCCTGGACCCAGAGCACCTGGGCCGTGCCATTGTCGGCCACAACGAACACGTCGGTCTGGTTCGGGATGCCGAATTGCGGGGAGACGGCCAGAGCGGCACCTGGCGGAGCGAATCCTGGCTGACTGATGGCGAGCGGTCCGTTCCAGCGACCTGCCCGCTGCACCCAGGAGACCTGGACCGAACCGTCGCTCGCCACCCGGAACACGTCGGTCTGGTCGGGCGCGCCGAACTGCGGAGAGGACACGACCGATGCCGGCTTGGGCGACGAGCCCCCGCCCGGTCCCGACAGCGCGGCCGCAGTACCCGGACGCGTCTGCCCACCCGCAGGCGAGGAACTGCTGAAGCCGACCACGAAGCCTGCCAGCGAGGCCGCCGCCACGGCGCTCGCCAGACAACTCAGTCGTCTGCCCGCCCGAGACCTCCGGTGCATCGACACGCCTCGCCTTCGTCGCCCGTGGGAGGTTAACGGCAAATGCCGCCTGAGCTTGCGGAGGAAAGACGGGAACGATTTGGCGGCCTCTCCGCCAGAACTAGAATCTGTTCTACCGGGCCAGGCGCGCCCGGGCGAGCGAGGAGGACACGTGGCAGGCACCGAGCACCTGACGGTGGAGCGCGACGGCCCCACCGTGATCGTGACCATGAACCGGCCCGAGGCCAGGAACGCGTTCAGCCTGCCGATGCTGGTCGGCATGGCCGACGCCTGGGCCGAGATCGACGGTGATGACGATGTCCGCTGCGCCATCCTGACCGGCGCCGGCGGCACCTTCTGTGCCGGCGCCGACCTCAAGGCCATGGGCGGCTCCCAAGGTGACGCCTACCGGGACCGCATGGAGGCCGACCCCGACCTCCACTGGAAGGCGTTGCTGCGTCACTACCACGTCAAGAAGCCCCTCATCGCCGCGGTGGAGGGCTACGCGGTCGCCGGAGGGACCGAGATCCTCCAGGCCACCGACATCCGGGTCGCCGCCGAGGGCGCGACCTTCGGCGTGTTCGAGGCCCGCCGGGGCCTGTTCCCGTTGGGGGGCTCCACCGTTCGCCTGCCCCGGCAGATCCCCTACACGGTGGCCATGGAGATACTGCTGACCGGTCGAGCGGTGAGCGCCCGGGAAGCCCATCGCATCGGCCTCGTCGGTCGCGTCGTGCCCGATGGCCAAGCCCTCGACGAGGCCAAGCGGATCGCCGCGCTCATCGGCGAGAACGGACCCCTCGCCGTCGAGGCGATCAAACGCTCCGTGCGGGAGACCGAGGGGCTCCCCGAGGACGAGGCGCTCAAGATCGAGCTCGAGATCGGCTGGCCGGTGTTCGGCACCGAGGACGCCAAGGAAGGGCCGCGGGCCTTCGCCGAGAAGCGCCCGCCCAACTTCCGAAGGCGGTGAGTCCCGATTGCGCGGCGCGACAGGAACGTGATCTGATACATCGTCAGGACGACAAAGAAGGGGACCGATGGCTGACACGGACGTCCTCGTAGCTCCCAACATCCTCGAGTATCCATACACCCGCACCGTCGGACCAGTCCTCGGTCGCTTCATGACCGGCCTGCGCGACGGCCGCATCGAGGGCGTGCGGGCCCAGGACGGGCGGGTGCTCGTGCCCCCGGCCGAGTACGACCCCGTCACGAGTGAGGCCCTCGACGAGTTCGTCGAGGTGGGCCAGGCCGGTGTCGTGACGACCTGGGCGTGGGTCAGCGAGCCCCGCGCCAACCAGCCGCTGGCCCGGCCCTTTGCCTGGGCGCTCATCAGGCTGGACGGCGCTGACACCGCCCTGCTCCACGCGGTGGACGCCGGCGACGAGGCCCGGATGGCCACCGGCATGCGGGTGCGGGTCCAGTGGCGAGACGAGCGGGCCGGTGAGATCCAGGACATCGCCTGCTTCGTGCCCGAGGAGGGACAATGAGCGACACCGATACCGTCGAGCCGGTGCGCAGCATCCGGGCTCCGGTCCACCTCGAATACCGGTTCACGGCCGGCGCCGCGCAGTCGCGGTTCCTGCGTCATCTCGTCGAGGGGAAGATCCTCGGCCAGCGCTGCCCGCAGTGCGGCAAGGTCTACGTGTCGCCGCGCGGCGCCTGCGCGGCCGACGGCGTGCCGACCAAGGAGGAGGTGGAGGTGGCCGACCGGGGGACGGTGACGACGTTCTGCGTCGTCAACGTCCCGTTCTACGGGCAGAAGATCAAGATCCCGTACGTCTCGGCGACGATCCTGCTGGACGGGGCTGACATCGGCCTCATGCACCTCCTCCAGGAGGTCGAGGCCGACCAGGTCCACATGGGCATGCGGGTGGAAGCCGTGTGGGCTCCACCGGAGGAGCGAAAGCCGACGTTGGAGAGCATCACGTACTTCCGTCCCACGGGTGAGCCCGACGCGGACTACGAGACCTACAAGGCGTACGTGTGATGCGCGACGTCGCCGTGGTGTCGTTCGCCCAGCTGCCCAACACGCGCAGCCAGGACACCCGCAACGAGGTCGAGATGCTCATGCCGGTGATCTCCGAGGCCATCGAGGGCTCGGGCATCCCCCGCAAGGAGATCGGCTTCACCGTGTCGGGCAGCTGTGACTACCTGGTCGGCGCGCCCTTCTCCTTCGTCACCGGTCTCGATGCGGTGGGAGCTTGGCCGCCGATCCAGGAGTCGCACGTGGAGATGGACGGGGCGTGGGCCCTGTACGAGGCGTGGGTGCGCCTCCAGCACGGCGACGTCGACTCGGCGCTCGTCTACTCCTTCGGCAAGTCGTCACTCGGCCCCCTGCGCGACATCCTGGTGCTGCAGCTCGATCCCTACTGCGCCGCCCCCTTGTGGCCCGACTCGGTCAGCGTGGCCGCCCTCCAGGCCCGGGCCTGGCTGGAGTCGGGCCACGACGAGTCCGAGATGGCCGATGTGGCCGCGCGCAGCCGCCGGGACGCCAAGACCAACCCGATGGCCCAGCTGTCGGGCGACGGCGATCCCGGCACCCTGCTGAAGGAGCCGTATCTGGTCTCTCCCCTGCGGCGCCACGACTGCCCGCCGTTGTCGGACGGCGCCGCCGCCGTGATCCTCGCCGCCGGCGATCTCGCCCGCCAGGTATCCGAGCGGCCGGCGTGGATCCGAGGCCTGGACCACCGCATCGAGGCGCACGGGCTGGGGGTGCGGGAGCTGACCACCTCACCCTCGACGGCCCTGGCTGGCCGCAAGGCGGGCGCCGCCGACGTCGACGTCGCCGAGCTGCACGCCCCGTTCACCCACCAGGAGCTGATCCTCCGCGAGGCGCTCGGGCTCGGTCCACAGGTCACGGTCAACCCGTCGGGTGGTGCCCTCGCTGCCAACGCCATGATGGTCGCGGGCCTCACCCGCATCGGCGAGGCGGCCAGCCGGATCATGGATGGCAGTGCCGGGCGAACCCTTGGTCACGCCACCTCGGGTCCGTGCCTGCAACAGAACCTCGTGTGCGTGATGGAGGCCGGCTGATGGCGCAGACGTGCGCGGTGGTGGGCATCGGACAGACCAAGTACTCGGCGACCCGCGGTGACGTGTCGATGCCGGGCCTGCTGCGCGAGGCCGCGACCCGAGCCCTCGAGGACGCCGGGTCCGGGTGGGCCGACATCGACGCCGTGGTGATCGGCAAGGCGCCGGACATGTTCGAGGGCGTGATGATGCCCGAGCTGAGCCTCGCCGATGCCCTCGGCGCCGTGGGCAAACCCATGATGCGGGTGCACACCGCGGGAAGCGTCGGTGGGTCGACCGCCCTGGTCGCCGCCAGCCTGGTCCAGGCCGGCATCCACCGGCGGGTGCTCACCGTGGCCTACGAGAAGCAGTCCGAGTCCGACGCCATGTGGGCGCTGTCGCGGCCGCTTCCGTTCGCGCCCCCGACCCTCGCCGGCGCCGGCGGCTACTTCGCTCCGCTCATCCGCGCCTACATCCGCCGCTCGAACGCCCCCGACCACGTCGGGATCTTGGTCGGGGTGAAGGACCGGGAGAACGCCCTCCGCAATCCGTATGCCCACCTCCACCTCGAGGACATCAGCTTCGAGAAGGTGGCCGAGTCTCCGATGCTGTGGGATCCGATCCGCTACCTCGAGACGTGCCCGTCGTCGGACGGCGCGTGTGCCATGGTGCTCACCGACGAGGCCGGCGGCAATGCATCGCCGACCCCGCCGGCCTGGATCCACGGCACGGCCATGCGCAGCGAGCCGACGATGTTCGCGGGCAGGGACGCCGTGAACCCCCGGGCCGGGCGGGACTGCGTCGCCGACCTCTACGGCCAGGCCGGGATCACCGAGCCCCGCCGCCAGATCGACATGGCCGAGATCTACGTCCCGTTCAGCTGGTACGAGCCCATGTGGATGGAGAACCTGGGGTTCGCGCCCGATGGCGAGGGCTGGAAGATGACCGACGACGGCAGCACCTCGTTCCAGGGGGACCTTCCGATCAACCCCTCCGGTGGCGTGCTCTCCTCGAACCCCATCGGGGCGTCGGGGATGATCCGCTTCGCCGAAGCCGCGCTCCAGGTCCGGGGCCAGGCCGGCGAGCACCAGGTCGACGGGGCCCGGCTGGCCCTGGGACACGCCTACGGCGGGGGCTCCCAGTTCTTCGCCATGTGGTTGGTGGGGGCGGCGAAACCGTAGGTGGGCGCGTGACCTACGACGAGATGGGTCTCTTCCGCGAGAACGCCGACGAGGTGGGGCTGGAGTGGAAGGGCCCCCCCGCAGTCGTGCGCGGCGACGTCGAGGTGGCCGACGGCCGCCAGGTGAGCGCGCTGATGTGGGGGACCGGCGACCCCGAGGTCGTCCTCCTGCACGGGGGTGCCCAGAATGCCCACACCTGGGACACCGTCGCCCTCGCCCTGGATCGGCCGCTGGCAGCCATCGACCTCCCGGGGCACGGCCGCTCCGACTGGCGTGAGGACCACCAGTACTCGCCCGCGTGGCTGGCCGACGACGTCGCTGTGGCGATGGGCGAGCTGGCGCCCCGAGCGGCGGCCGTGGTGGGGATGTCGCTGGGCGGGTTGACGGCGATAAGCCTTGCCGCTCGCTACCCCGTGATGGTCCCGCGGCTGGTCCTGGTCGATGTCACGCCGGGCGTCGATCGGGCCAAGGCCGAGCCCATCATCGCGTTCGTCTCGGGCCCGGAGCGCTTCGCCAGCTTCGGTGAGATCCTCGACCGCACCGTGGAGCACAACCCGACCCGGAGCGTGTCGTCGCTGCGCCGGGGGATCCTCCACAACGCCCGAGAGCTTCCCGACGGGTCGTGGGAGTGGCGCTACGACCGGGTGCGAGGCTCGTTGTCGGACGGAGTCCTGCCCGACGTGACGAACCTCTGGGACGAGCTCGAGTCCGTCACCGTTCCGCTCCTGCTGGTGCGGGGAGGCAGCTCAGGTGTCGTGGGCGACGAGGACGTGGCCGAGCTGCGGCGCCGCCGCCCCGCGGCCGAGGTGGTCGTGGTTGACGGCGCAGGCCACAGCGTCCAGGGTGACCGGCCCGTCGAGCTGGCCGGCATCATCGCCGGCTTCCTCGACCAGCGCCAGTAGCCCTCCACCCCCAGCCCGCCCGTCTTGTCTCGTTCAGGGCCAGGAAGGCTCGGCGCCGTTCGACTGCTCCTGGGCGTCTGATTGCGTCTCGGGCGCCCGCTCGTACCCGAGGTAGCGCTCCAGCTGCTCCACGCTCCCACGCACGTGGTTCAGCTGCTCGAGCAGCGATTGCCGCTGGTCCTCGACGCCCTCGCGCTCGAGCCTCACCTCCTGGATGCGAGCCTGAGCGTCGTTCCAGACGGCACCGGAGCGTTCCTCGGCCATAGCCCGGCCTTGGTCGAGGTAGAGGTCGACCTGCTGGTGGGACTCCAGCCGCATCTTGGCGGCTGTCTCGTGGTCAAAGCTGACCGCCTCGCGGATCTTCGCTGCCCGCGCCTCGGCCGCGGCAAGCATCTCGGCACCAGCCTGCTCGGCCGCGACCTTCTCCGCCTTGGCCTCGTTCTCCATCTTGATCATCAGCTCGTGGGCATCGTCGGACGTCACCCGGAGTATCTGCTCGGTGACGTCGTGCAGCCACTGGACAGATTCCGGGGGGCCGTCGGCTCCCCGGTGGTCGAGCTCGGCGATCTTGGCCTCGAGAGCGTTGGCGCGGTGGTCGGTCTCGGTCAGCTCCGCCTCGATCTCGTGGAGGCGAGCCTGGAACTGCACGGCCGCGCGGTCATTCGTCGCCAGGCGGGCGTCGACCTCGTCCCTGTCGTACCCGCGGGCGGCGACGCGAAGCCGGACTCGAGATGGCCCGTCTTCGGTCATTGGGGCCTCGTTGATAAACGCCTCCCCAGCTCTACCTGCATCCGCCATGTCATACACCCCTGGCGATCGGCCAGGCAAACGGGCCGAGGGGCCTCGCCAGGGCGGCGCCCAGTGGGGGCCCAACCCTTGCCGGGCGTGCGCCACGCATCAGGAGGCCGAGGGCGCGAACTGGACGGCCACCTCGTTCCAGAACAGCGCGAGGGTGTCGCGGGCGCGGCTGGCCGGACCCATGGTCCAGTCCGGGATGATGAGCTCGTCGACTCCCGCCCGCTGGTACTCGCCGACCTGATCGGCGACCTCGGCGGGGGTCCCGACGAGGCGTGGGCGAGTGGAGTCGCCCTCGCGATGGCGCTTCAGCCAGCTCTCGTCGGTGCTCAAGTAGAGTAGCGCCTGTGTCGAGCGGGCGATCGTGGCAGGGTCGCGGCCGATGCTCTCGCAATGACGGTCGAGCACCGCCGACTTGTGGCGGAACACCTCCGTCGTCGCCCAGGAGTTCCACTCGTCGGCGAAGCGGGCGGCGATGCGCATCGTGCGCCGTTCGCCACGGCCACCGACGAGGAGCGGAAGCCGTCCGTTCACGGGCTTGGGCTCGCATGGTGCCGCCGTCAGCCGGTAGTGACGTCCATCGAAGGTCGTCGTCGGGTTGCGCAGCAGCGAGGTGACGATCTCGCAGGCCTCCTCGAACTTGTCGAGGCGGGTCGGCACGTCGAGCAGGTCGATCCCGTAGGCCGCGTGCTCGTTGACCTGCCAACCGGCCCCCAGGCCAAGCACGAACCGGCCCCCACTCACGTGGTCCACCGTCACCGCGGCGTTGGCGACGACGGCCGGATGGCGGTACAGATTGCCGCACACGAGCGTTCCGAGACGCAGTCGGTCGACGCGGGACGCGAGTGCGGCCACGAGCGCCCAGCTCTCGAGCACGGCGCCGGGCAGGGGATGGCCGTCCGGATCGTTCGGCATGAAATGATCGGCGACGTAGGCGCCATGCCAACCAGCGCGGTCGCAGTCCACCACCAGGTCGAGGATCTCGGCCCAGGGGCGCTCCGGGTTGGGCCACACGCTGAACCGCACCGGCTCAGGCTACTGCTCGGAGTCGTTGGCTCCCGGCGGCATGGCGCGCAGGTCCTCGAGGGACAGCGGCGGACCGCTGAGCTTCCGGGCGTTCGTGCCCGCCGTCGCCAGCCCGCTGACGAGCAGGTCGAGATGACGATGGGCGAGGTCCTCGTCGACGTGGCGCGGGAACGTCCCCGGCAGCGGCCGCGACAGACGGATGATCATCAGGCCGATGTCGCCGAACGTCACATCAGGACGGAGGCTGCCCTCGGCGTGGGCCGCGTCGATCAGCTCCTCGACCGGCGTGGCCGCCGCGTCGCGCGCCCGCAGCATCTCCTCGTCCTCGAGGGTGAGCTGGCCGAGCAGGGCGGGGATGACCGCGGCGATGCGCAGATCGAGGGCCCGGTGCATGTACCGGACAAGGGCAGCGAGGGCGTCAGGCTCCTCCGCTTGGGCGAGGCGAGCCTGATCGCCCACCCGGCCCAGGACCTCGAGCACGACGGTGCGCATCAGGGACTCGCGGTCGGGAAAGCGCCGGTACAGAGTGGCGATTCCCACGCCGGCGCGGCGGGCGATCTCGTCGAGCGGCGCCCCCGGTCCTTGCTCCACGAACACGTCCCGGGCGGCGGCGAGAAGCTGGCCCCGATTGCGCCTGGCGTCGGCCCGCAGCGGGCGACCGTCACCCAGCGGCCCCGACTCCGGCGCCAACTCGGGTGACCGCTCGACCTCCTGCCTCATTGGTCCCAGGCTACCAGTATCTGGAGGGAATAGCTCCAGATCACCGGCGTTCTGGTCAGATGTGTAGACAATCCCTCCGTTTGTGGGTAGGGTACGGGCGCAGATCGGAGGATACTCCTCCGGTTACGGGCAGGAGGTGACCGATGAGACAGGGCATCGAGCGGGGGACGACCGGCAGCGCGGCGGGAACAGCGGGCGGGGTGCGCCTGGCGTTCATCGCCCTCGTCCTCGCCATGCTCCCCGCCGTCCTCGACCAGACCATCCTGGCGACCGGCCTACCGACCATCGCCAGCGACCTCGGCCACCTCAGCGATGTCTCCTGGCTGGTCAGCGTCTACGTCGTGGCCGCCACGGCCACCACGCCGCTGTGGGGCAAGCTCGGTGATCGGCACGGGCACAAGCGCCTCCTGCAGATCGCCCTGACGACCTTCGTCGGTGCCTCGGCGCTGTGCGGGCTGGCGCAGGACATGACCCAGCTCATCTTCCTGCGCGGCCTCCAGGGCGTGGCCGCCGGTGGGCTCATGACCCTGGCCATGGCGGCCGTGGGAGACCTGGTGTCGCCCCGTGAACGGGGTCGCTATCAGGGCTACATCGCCGCCACCTTCGCGGCCGCCACCGCCATCGGCCCTCTGTTGGGCGGCCTGGTGGTCGACCACGCCAGCTGGCGCTGGGTGTTCTACATCAACGTTCCGGTCGGGGCCGTCGCCCTCGTTGCCCTCAGCACCAGGCTCGGCGCGCCGGCCACCGACCGTCCGCAGCAACCGCTTGACGTCGTCGGCGCCGCGCTGCTCTCGGGCGCCACCACCGCGTTCCTGCTGACCTGTCTGTGGGGTGGAAGCCGCTATCCGTGGGCCTCGGCCCCGATCGTGGCCCTCGTCGGCGCCCTGCTCGTCCTGTCGGGTGCCCTGGTCCTACGAGAGCGGCGGGCCGCGGATCCCATCGTGCCGCTGCGGCTGCTGGGCACGCCGGTGATCGCCGTCGCCAGCGCCGCCTTGTTCCTCGCCACCGCATCGCTGTTCGCCGTCACCGTTTTCGTGCCTGTGTTCCTTCAGGCCGCAGCGGGCGCCAGCCCGACCAGTGCCGGGCTGTTGCTCGTCCCCATGATGGTCGGGGTGACGGTCTCGACCACGCTCGCGGGGCGCAGCATCGCCAGGACGGGGCGCTACAAGCGCTTCCCGATCGCCGGGCTGGCGCTGATGACCGCGGCGCTCGCGCTGCTGGGCGCGGTCGCCCCGCAGCGGTCGGTGGTTGCCACCGGCTTGGGTTTGGCGGTGTTCGGTCTCGGGTTCGGCATGGTGACACAGGTGTTGATCGTCGCCGTGCAGAACGCCGTCGACCGACAGCGCCTCGGCATCGCCACCGCCACCACGGCCTTCTTCCGGGCCCTCGGCGGTGCGGTCAGCGCCGCCGTGCTGGGTGCCGTGTTCGCCGCCGGTGTGGGAACCAGCGCCCCGGGCGGCATGCTCCACACGCTCGACGCCGTCGCCCGCACCCATATCACCAACGCCGTGCAGACTGTGTTCCTCGTCGCTGCGCCATTGGCTGGCATCGCCATGATCGTCGTGCTGTGGCTTCCCGAGCACCCGCTGCAGACCGGGGTCGCGCCGCAGGCGCCACCTCCGGTCCCGGCCTCGGGCGAGTCGCCACAGGGGTCGGACGCGAGACAGCCAGCGGTTCGGGCCGCGGCAGCGCAGACCCACGCAGCGCCAATCAGCGAGGAGGTGCCATCGAGATGACGATGTCAGATGAGCTTCGAGACCAGCGGACCGTGCTGCTCACCACGTACCGAAGAGACGACAGCCCGGTGGGTACGCCGGTCAACGTCGCCGTCGGCGACGGGCACGCCTACTTTCGGACCTGGGACACGTCGGGCAAGGCCAGGCGCCTGGCCCGCCAGCCGAAGGTGGCCGTCGCCCCGTCGACTCCCCGGGGCACGCAGACCGGGCGCACGATCACGGGAACCGCTCGTCGGCTCACCGGCGACGAGTCCCGCGCCGCAGGCAAGCTGATCGACCGCAAGTACCCGATCCTGCAGGGCATTCTCGTG
>DATBBR010000043.1 GCA_036270875.1 Acidimicrobiales bacterium | reverse complement strand
GCGTCGCCACCCGCGAGACAGCCGACATGCACCGCGGGACCACCTACCCGCGCCTACCTAGACGGTGGGAGTGCGAGCGGCGTGCTTGCCCGGGTCTAGTCCCCGCTGGAGTGATACCTGCCCCATTTGGGGGTAGAGATCACCCAGGGACTATCTGTGCGGTACGGATATGTACGACTTGTACGACTTGTGCGAATTGCACGGACTGTCCCTAAACTAGCGAGGAGGCGGAACCTTGAAACGATGGATCATGGCGGCCGTGTTGGTCACGGGGATCACTGCGGCGACAGCGGCGACGGCGGGAGCCTCGGCGTTCGACAAAAACGATAATCAGGGGCCCAAGGGCCAGATCAGCCACGCGGGCAATTCGCCCGACTGCCAGCCAGGCAACGGAAACGGCGACACGGTCCAGCACACCCATGTTGGGCCTCCGGGACAGACCGGGGTATCACCGGGTCAGATCCACGGACCAAACAACGGCGCGGAGTTCGACTTTTCGGGGTGCCAGGCGCCTACGCCGCCGCCGACACCGCCCAAGCCACCCACGCCACCAACCCCGCCCGTTCCGGTTGTGCCTGGGCATGGCCCGGTGTCGCCTTCGGCTCTGGCGGCCCTGACACCACAACACCTTGCTGCAGTGCAGGCGGCCCAGCAGGCGGCCCAGCAGCAGGCGGCCCAACAGCAGAGACAGCAACAGCAGGTGACGGTCGCGCCCGCAGCTGCCCCCGTGCAGACGGCAGCACACTTCACCGGCTAACGCGCGGGTATCTAGGGCCTGTTCAGAAGCCCGGGCGCGTGAGGCGCCCGGGCTTCATCGCGCAGCCAGCACCGACTACCGCCGGACCTGGCATGGTCGGCCACACTTGAGGCGATGCCGGCGGCGCCGCGAACTCCGAACGCATCCACGGCCAACTACGCCGGACCCGGAATCTGCGGTCGCTGCTCCACCGCTGCCTGGTCTCCACCGCCCGAACGGTCGACGGGTACCATCGGGCGCCGCCTTGGGCTGTCGGCACGCCACCGTCCTAGAGCCGTCTCGCGATGTCCGACCAACCGTGCCCCGCCCGATGAAGCCCGTGATGCGTCGGTGTGCGGGCGCTGCGAGCATCGAGGGCCGGCCGAGCTGCACCCCGTGCGCTCGGTTTACGGCCAAGTCGTCGCGGGTGCGCTGGACGAGAGCTGCGGCCGACCAATGGTGCTGCGCCCCGCGTCCGCGCCGTGTCCGCGGAACGCCAACCATCTAGGGGTACCGGGCACCCACGGCTGCCGCCGAGCCGAGGCATCATCGCAGGTGGGAGCCACCCACTGCCATCTCCCGCCACCTGCGACTACCACGATTATCTGACGTGACGTTAGCATCGGGTGGAATGGCAACACGTTCTAGTCCTGGGCCGGTCGGGGGGGCTGCGGGCGAGTTCAATCTCGCCGACCTCTTCGAGCGGGCTGTCGACGCCTTCGGCGACCGCGACTACCTGCTGGCCGAGGACAAGCGCCGGACCTACGCCGAGATGGAGGGGCGGGCCAACCGGCTGGCCCACCACCTGGCCGCCCACGGCGTCGGCCCCGGCGACCACGTCGGGATCTACGCCTACAACTCGGTGGAGTGGGTCGAGGCCCTGTGGGCCGTCTTCAAGCTCCGCGCCGTGTGGGTCAACATCAACTACCGCTACGTCGACGACGAGCTCCGGTACCTGTTCGACAACGCCGACCTGGTGGCGCTCATCTACCAGCGGGAGTTCGCCCCCAGGGTCGCCGCCGTGCGTGACCAGCTGCCTCAGCTCCGGCACTCGCTGGTGATCGAGGACGACAGCGGGGCCGAGGCTTCCGGGGTGTCGTCGGTCGACTACGAGGAAGCCCTGGCGTCGGCGTCCCCGGAGCGGGACTTCGGTCCCCGCTCCGGCAAGGACCTCTACCTGCTGTACACGGGCGGGACCACGGGCATGCCCAAGGGCGTGGTGTGGCACCACGAGGACGTGTTCTTCGCGCTGGGGGGCGGCATCGACCCGCGATCCAACGAGCGCGTGGTCAAGCCCGAGGAGATGGTCGAGAAGGGCCGCGCCGGTCCGGTGACCTCGCTGCCCATCGCCCCGCTCATGCACGGGGCCACCCAGTGGGCGGTCATGGGAGGCAGCTTCGTCGGCAACAAGGTGGTCCTGGTGAGCCGGTTCGACCCGCACGGCGTGTGGCACCTCGTCGAGAAGGAGCAGGTCAACCTCCTCATGGTCACCGGCGACGCCATGGCCCGCCCACTGGTCGAGGCGCTCGAGGCGCCGGGCGCCAGCCACGACGTCTCGTCGCTGCTGGCCCTCGTCAGCACGGCGGCCATCTTCTCGCCCACCGTGAAGGACGCCTTCTTCCGCCGGCTCCCCGACCTGGTGATCACCGACGCCATCGGCGCGTCCGAGACGGGGAGCAACGGCCTCGTGCTCGTCCAGCCGGACCACACCGCGATGAGGGGCGGGCCGACGGTGCAGCCCATCGCCGGGTCGGTGGTCCTCGACGACGACCTCGAGCCGGTGGTGCCAGGCTCGGGCGTGGTGGGCAAGCTGGCCCGCATGGGCGACATCCCCGTCGGCTACTACAAGGACCCCGAGAAGACGGCGGCCACCTTCGTCGAGGCGCAGGGCGTGCGCTATGCCATTCCGGGCGACTTCGCCACGGTGGAGGCCGACGGCACCATCACGCTCCTGGGGCGTGGGTCGCAGTCGATCAACTCGGGCGGCGAGAAGATCTTCCCCGAGGAGGTGGAGGCGGCGGTCAAGTCCCACCCCGACGTGTACGACGCCGTCGTGGTGGGCGTACCCGACGAACGATGGGGCCAGCGGGTGGCGGCCGTGGTGCAGCCCCGCCCCGGCGCCGCCGTCGCCCTCGAGCCCATCCAGACTCATTGCCGGACCCTGCTGGCCGGCTACAAGGTCCCCCGGCAGCTGCACGTGGTCGAGACGATCCAGCGCAGCCCGAGCGGCAAGCCCGACTACCCCTGGGCGCTGAGCACAGCGACCTCCGCGACCCCGGCGGCGACGCCGGCCGGACCAACCTGAACCATGACAGACCATTTGGGAGGAAGCGATGCGTACCAAGGCGTCTGAGCTGTTCGAGCTCGACCTGCCGATATTCGCCTTCAGCCACTGCCGCGACGTCGTAGCCGCGGTCAGCCGGGCGGGGGGCATGGGCGTCCTCGGCGCCCTGGCCTTCACGCCCGAGCAGCTCGAGATCGAGCTGTCCTGGATCGACGAGCACGTCGGCGGCAAGCCCTACGGCGTCGACGTGGTCATGCCCGCCTCCTACGCCGGGGCCGGCGAGATCGACCCGCAGCATCTGGAGGACGATCTCCAGAAGATGATCCCCGAGGGGCACCGCAAGTACGTCGAGGAGGTGCTCGACCGCTACCAGGTGCCCAAGCTGCCCCCCGACGACGAGGAGCGCTCGGGCCTGCTGGGGTGGACCCACGAGGGCGCCCGGCCCCAGGTCGACATCGCCCTCTCGCATCCCATCAAGCTGCTGGTCAACGCCCTTGGCCCCCCGCCCAAGGACGTCGTCGACCTGGCCCACGAGCACGGCGTGAAGGTGGCGGCCCTGGTGGGCAAGCCGGCCCAGGCCCAGCGCCAGGTCAACCAGGGCGTGGACATCATCGTGGCCCAGGGCCACGAGGCCGGCGGCCACACCGGCGAGATCTCCACCATGGTGCTGGTCCCGCAGGTGATCGAGGCCGTGGCGCCGATACCGGTGCTGGCGGCCGGGGGCATCGGGAGCGGCCGCCAGATGGCGGCGGCCATGGCCCTCGGAGCCGACGGGGTGTGGACCGGCTCCATCTGGCTCACGGTGGCCGAGAGCGACATGACGCCGCCCGTGATGGACAAGCTGCTGGCGGCCAACTCGTCCGACACGGTCAGGTCACGCTCGCTCACGGGCAAGCCGGCTCGCATGCTCCGGACCCAGTGGACCGATGCATGGGAGAGCTCCGACTCTCCGGGCACCCTGCCCATGCCGCTCCAGTACATGCTCACCGCCGATGCCACCCGCCGCATCAACAAGTTCCAGGTCAACGAGCTGCTGGGCATGCCAGTGGGCCAGATCGTGGGCGAGATGAACAAGGTGCGGCCGGCCAAGGACGTGATCTTCGACATGGTCGAGGAGTTCATCGAGGTCACCGAGAGCCTGGGCGGGCTCGTGGCCGAATCGTCGGACTCCCTATGATGAGGCCATGACCGGAGTCGGAGAGCGGGTCCGCTGCACGAGCTGCGGCACGGAGATCATTGTGGTCAAGGCGCCGACGGGACAGCTGTCGTGTTGCGGGCGCCCGTTGGTCGACCGATCCGAGGAGGGTGCGACCGGTGGCCAACAACCTCGGTAAGCGGTACTCCTGTGCCGAGTGTGGCGGGCAGGTGCTGGTGACCAAGGCGGGCGAGGGCGGCCTCGAGTGCCACGGCCAGGCCATGGAGATCCTCCAGCCCAAGCCGCTGCCGTCCTCGGACTGACCCGGACTGCGGAAGCCGTTGGCCGGGGCAACCGTCGATCCCCGGCTGCTGGCGCCCCGCGCCGGCCGGACCCCGGCGGAGCTGGTGGCCGGCGATCTCGGCGGGGGCGCAACCCTCCTGCGGATCGAAGGTGGCGCGCCCTCGTGGTCCGAGCTGGCCGCGCTCGGCGCCAGTGAGCGGGACGAGGTCCGACGCTTCCTCGGCCACGTCGCCGCGCTCACCATCGGGGTCGGCCCGGAGGCTCCGTGGCTGGCCCCGGCCTTCGACCTGTGGACCGCCGACCCGGCCGAGGCCGACCGGTGGGAGAAGGGGTTCGACCGTGCTCCCCTGGCCGCCATGGCCGCCGCGCTGCTGGTGCGGGGCGGCGAAGCCGCCCGGCGCGATGTCTGGGCGGGGCTGGTGGCCGAGTCGACCACCTACTCGCTGCTCCAGGCCGGGCCCGACTTCCGGCAGTGGCTGGCCACCCGGGCACCCCGAAGCGCGGCTGCCGACACCCGGCCCCGGGTGCAGGTCGAGCGTCAGCGGCGCTCCTGGGAGATCGTGCTGACCCGCCCCGATCGCCACAACGCGCTCGACGCCCGCATGCGCGACGAGCTGCACGCCGCCCTGGACGAGGCGCGGTCACGGCCCGACGTCTCAGTGGTGCTGCGGGGCGAGGGGCCGTCGTTCTGCTCGGGGGGCGACCTCGCCGAGTTCGGGACGGCGCCCGGTCCGGTCGAGGCGCATGCCGTCCGCCTCGGCCGCTCCCTGGCCCTTCTGGTGTGGGAGCTGGGGGCCCGGATCGTGGTGGGCATCCACGGATCCTGCCTGGGCGCGGGGATCGAGCTGCCGGCGTTCGCGGGCCGCGTGGTGGCGGCCGACGACGCCCGGGTCGGGCTACCCGAGCTGGACCTCGGGCTCCTACCGGGGGCGGGCGGGACCGTGTCCATCCCCCGGCGGGCGGGCTCGGGGGTGCTGCTGGACCTCCTCCTGTCGGGAGGGACGATCGACGCCGGCGCCGCCCTGGACGCGGGCCTCGTGGACGAGGTGGTCCCGCCCGACCAACTGCGGGCCCGCCTCCACGAGCTGGCCGGGGGGGCGACGTGAACCTGGCCATGCTGCTGGAGATGGCGGCCGAGGGACACGGCGACCGCATCGCCATCGGGAGCCGCACCGACGGGTTGACGTTCGCCGACGTGTACCGGATGGCGGCGACATCGGCGGCCCGGCTCGGCGAGACCGACGCGCACACCCTCGCCCTGCTGGCGAGCAACGGACCCGTCGTCCCGGTCGCCCTCTTCGCCGCCGCCTGGGCGGGCATCAGCTACGCCCCGCTCAACTACCGCCTGCCCGCGGCCAGGCTGCAGCGACTGGTCGAGCGGCTGCAACCCGCCGTCCAGGTGCACGGAGAGGAGTGGTTGGACGAAAGTGGGCGCGGGGGCGACGGGAGCACCAGCCCAATTGCGCAAGACAGTGAGCGGCCAGCGGTCCTGCTGTTCACCAGTGGGACGTCGGCGGAGCCCAAGGCGGCGGTGCTGGAGCACGACAACCTCGTCTCCTATGTCCTCAACACGGTCGAGTTCGGCTCGGCGGAAGCGGACGAGGCGGCGTTGCTCGCCGTCCCCCCGTTCCACGTGGCGGGGGTGACGAGCGTGCTCACCTCCAGCTACGGCGGACGACGGCTGGTTCCCCTCCCGTCGTTCTCGGCCGAGGGCTGGCTCGAGGCCGCCCGGCGCGAGGACGTGACCCACGCGCTCGTCGTTCCCACCATGCTGGCCCGGATCGTCGATGCCCTGGAGGCGACGCCCGACGCCCGACCGCCGCGGCTGCGCTCGCTGGCCTACGGCGGGTCCCGCATGCCGGGGCCCGTGCTCGAGCGGGCGCTGCGCCTGTTCCCCGACACGGGCTTCGTCAACGCCTACGGGCTGACCGAGACGAGCTCGACGATCGCCGTCCTCGACCCCGACGACCACCGTCGGTCGGCGGCGAGCGACGACCCCGCGGTGCGCCGCCGGCTGAGCTCGGCGGGGCGGCCGGTCCCCGGGATCGAGGTCGTGGTCGCCGACGAGCAGGGGGTCCCGGTCGCCACGGGTGAGGTCGGCGAGATCTGCGTGCGCGGCCCCCAGGTGGGTGGGCGCTACCTCGACGCCGAGGCCAAGCTGGCGCCCGGCGGGTGGTTGCGCACCGGTGACATGGGGTGCCTCGACGCCGAGGGCTACCTCTTCGTCACCGGCCGGGACGACGACCTCATCATCAGCGGCGGCGAGAATATCTCCCCCACCGAGGTGGAGGACGTGCTCCTCAGCCACCCGGCCGTGGCCTCGGCCGCGGCCGTCGGTATCCCCGATCCCGAATGGGGCGAGCGCGTGGGCGCCATGGTCAGCCTCAGGCCGGGCGCCGACGCCGACGCCGACGCCATCCGCGCCTGGGCCTCGGAACGGCTGGGCTCGCTCAAGGCGCCCCGCGCCCTGGTGGTCTCCGCCGAGCTCCCATCCACAGCCACCGGCAAGGTCCTGCGCCGGGAGGTGCGGGCCGCGCTCGACCGACGATGAACGCCCACCGCCTGGTCCTCCGAAACTGTGAGGTCGGCGGGCGCAGCGGGTTGGACGTGTCGATCGAGGGCGGCCGCGTGGTGTCGTTGTCGCCCGAACCCGGGACCCCCGCCGATGTGGAGATCGACGCTGGCGGCGGGGCGCTGCTCCCCGGCCTGCACGACCACCACCTCCACCTGTTCGCCGAGGCGGCCAGGAGATCGTCGGTGGCTTGCAGCCCGCCGGACGTGGTCGACCAGTCGAGCCTGGCCCACACGCTGCGGGCGGCCGCCGCGCACCTGCCTCGGGGCGGCTGGATCCGTGGCGTCGCCTACGACAGCCGCCGGGCCGGCTCCCTCGACCGGGCCCGGCTGGACGCCGCCGTGGACGATCGCCCGGTTCGGGTGAAGGACCGCACTGGACTCTCCTGGACCCTCAACACCGAGGCCCTGCGGGCGACCGGGCTCGAGTCCCGGTTTCCCGACGGCGTGGTGCTGGGAGATGACCGACTGCTCCAGGAGGTGGTCCCGGCAGCTCGACCCGACCTGGGAGGGGTGGCGGCGTCGCTGTGCCGGTACGGCATCACGGGGGTCACCGACACGACGCCGGGGAACACTGCCGGCGACCTGGCGTGCATGCGGTCGCTGGCGGTGCGCGCCCGGGCGATGGCGCCCCCCGACGAGCCGGTGGTGCCGGGGGTGACGCTGCCGACGCTGAAGGTCGTCCTGCGGGAGGACGACGCCGACGTCGAGGACCTGGCGACGAGTATGGAGAAGGCGCACGCGGTGGGCTGGAGCGTGGCCGTACACGCGGTGACGCGGGCCGAGACCGTCGCCGCCGTGGCCGCCTTCGCCCAGGCCGGCGCCGCCGTCGGCGACCGGCTCGAGCACGCCAGCGTGGTGCCGGCCGAGACGATCCCGCTCATCGCCGCACTCGGCCTCACGGTCGTGACCCACCCCGACTTTGTCGCCCGGCGCGGTGACGTCTATCGCGCCGATGTCGATCCGGCCGACCACGACGGGCTGTACCGGCTCCGCAGCCTGCTGGACGCGGGCGTGGCCCTCGGCGCCGGCAGCGACGCGCCCGTGGGTGACCTGGACCCGTGGGCGGCGATGACGGCCGCCGTCGCCAGGACAGGTCCGGACGAGATGGTGCTCGGCGCGCCGGAGCGCCTCTCCCCCGAACAGGCGCTGGCCCTGTTCCTGGGGGCGCCCGAGCACCCGGGGGGGCCGCAGCGCGCCGTTCGCCCGGGCGAGGTGGCCGACCTCTGCCTGCTGAGCTCACCGTGGACGATGGCCCGTCGCCGTTTGTCGGCCGACCTGGTGCGGGCGACGATCGTCGGCGGAGACGTCCTCTGGGAGCCGTGATCCTCGCCGTGTCTTGACTGGCGGCGTTGTTGACGAGGGAAAGGAGTGATCGTGAAGACCAGCACCGAGCGCATCCTCACCACACACACGGGAAGCCTGCCGCGACCTGAGAGCGTCCTTCCCGAAGGGGCCGACCCGGTCGCCGTGGCGGCGGCCGACCCCGACGTGCTGCGCGAAGCCGTGGCGTTGACGGTGGACCGTCAGCTGGACGCCGGGATCGACGTGGTCAACGACGGCGAGGTGAGCAAGATCAGCTACGCCACCTATGTGACCAGCCGCCTGTCTGGCTTTGGGGCCGCCAGCGATGTGCAGGCGAACCTCGTCATGGCCGACATGGCCGAGTTCCCGCGGTTCGTCGAGCGGACCATGGCCCAGGCGTCGTCGGCGCTGGGCACGATCCCGGCCTGCGTCGGGCCCGTCGGCTACGAAGACCCCAGCCAGGTGGAGCGGGACGTCGCCAACCTGAGGGCCGCCACTGATGGCTCCCGTGCGACCGAGGTCTTCATGTCGGCCGCCTCTCCGGGCGTGATCGCCGTCTTTCAGCCCAACCGTCACTACAAGACGGAGGAGGAGTACGTCTTCGCCCTGGCTGACGCCATGAAGACCGAGTACGACCTGATCCACGAGGCCGGCCTGCTGCTCCAGCTGGACTGCCCGGACCTGGCCATGGACTACCACATCCGCGCCCACCCGGAGGGCCGGGAGGCCTTCGTCAAGAGCCTCGGCCCGCGGGTGGAGGCGCTCAACCACGCCACCCGCGACATCCCGTCCGATCGCCTGCGCATGCACCTGTGCTGGGGCAACTACGAAGGTCCCCACCACCACGACATTCCGCTCGCCGACGTCGTCGGCGAGGTGCTGAAGGCGCGGCCCATGGCCATCTCATTCGAGGCGGCCAATCCCCGCCATGAGCACGAGTGGACGCTGTTCGAGGACCTGAAGCTCCCCGACGACAAGGTGCTGATCCCGGGGGTCATCGACTCGACCAGCAACTACATCGAGCACCCCGACCTGGTGGCCCAGCGCCTCGAGCGCTACGCCCGCCTCGTCGGCCAGGAGCGCGTCATGGCCGGCAGCGACTGCGGCTTCGCCACCTTCGCGTCCATGCTCACCGTCGACCCGGCGATCACCTGGGTAAAGCTGGCGGCCATGGCCGAGGGAGCCAGCCGGGCCAGTCAGCGGCTGGCGACCGGATCGACGGCGACGACCACCTAGGTCAGTAGCCGCCGGCCAGCTTGCGGTGGTCCCAGGAGACGATTCGCTCGGGCTCGACCGTGATGGCGATCCGCTTGGCCCCGCTCGCCTCCACCCCGGCGCGGGCGGCGTCATTGAGCTCGCCGAAGTACCGACTGAACAGCCGGGTGCCCACGTCCATCACCGCCTCGTGGTCCTCCGACAGGTGCGCCCGGCCGGCGATCGAGACCCCCCGGAGCTCGCCGTACTCCGTGCCATCCTCGACGAGGACCGTGATGCGCGGGTCGCGGCGCAGGTTCAGGATCTTCTGCGACTTGCGGTAGGTCCAGAAGGCGATCTTTCCGTCGATCACCGCGTAGTACATCGTCACCAGGTGAGGCGTGCCGTCCGGGTTGATCGTCGCCACCTGGAGATTGCGCGGCGGGGCGAGGAACTCGGCGATCTCCGCCGCGGTCATGACGATCTGGTCCCTGCGGCTCACGCGGTGGCCCCTCTCGTTCCGGGCCCGCCTGCGGCAGGACGCCAGAACGGCACACCGACGTCGGGCTCGGCCTCGATCATGTGCACCTCCACCGGCATCCCGATGTGCACCTCGTCGAGCTGGCAGTCCGTGAGGTTGCCCATCATGCGGACGCCCTCCTCCAGCTCGACCATGGCGACCACATAGGGGAGCTCGTCGCGGAACGGACGGGCGTGGTTCTGGCGGATGACGGTGAAGGTGTGGACCGTGCCTCGACCCGACGCCGCCTCCCACTCCGGGTCGTCCCCACAGACGATGCACACGGCGCGGGGATAGAACTGGCGATGCCCGGACGGGCACCGCTGGATCAGGAGCTGGCCCCGGGAAGCCGCCTCCCAGAAGGGCTTGGACACGTTGTCTGGGCGCGGGAGCGGTCGCTCCCACTGCGCGGCCGGCTGCGGGGCCCCGTCCGATCCCTTTCCCGGCGGCGTCACGACCGGCGGTCCCGGGTCACGGATGCTCCCGGCCGAGGATCACGGCGCCGATGCAGGAGAGCCAGCCGCCGGAGCCGCACGCCAGGGCCAGCTCGCAGTCGGGGACCTGCGCCTCCCCGGCCTGGCCCCGCAGCTGACGGACGGACTCGATCAGCAGGAAGATTCCCCGCATGCCCGGGTGGGAAGACGACAGCCCCCCGCCGTCGGTGTTGAGCGGCAGGTCGCCCCCCCGGCGCAGGTGGCCCTCCTTGACGAACGCGCCGCCCTCCCCTCTGGCGCAGAACCCGAGGCCCTCGAGCAGGAGCATGACCGTGATGGTGAAGCTGTCGTAGAACTGGATGGTGTCGATGTCGGCCGGTGTGACGCCGGCTTGACCGAAGGCGACGGGCCCGCACCGGCTCGCCGCCGTGTCGGTGAAGTCGGGCATCTGGCTGATGTTCCAGTGCGTCTGGGCACCGGCCGCGCCGAGCACGTAGACCGGAGGCTGGCGCAGGTCCCGCGCCCGCTCGGCCGTCGTCATCACGATCGCCCCGCCGCCGTCAGAGATCACGCAGCAGTCCAGCTTGTGCAGGGGGTCGGCGATGAGCCGCGAGGCCAGGACGTCGTCGACTGTGATCGGCTCGCGGTACATGGCTCTCGGGTTGAGGCCTGCGAACTCCCGGACGCCGACGGCGATCTCGGCCAGCTGCTCCGATGTCGTCCCGAACTCGTACATGTGGCGCTGGGCCGCCATTGCGTAGGAGCCCACCAGTGAGTTGCCGAAGGGCGCCTCGTACTGCTGGGGCCCGGCGAAGCGCTTCACCCCTCGACCGAGCCCGCCGGTGCCGAGACCCCGTCCCATCCTGGACAGCTGGTCGGAGCCGTAGGTGATGAGGACGGTGTCGCACAGCCCCTGTCTGATGGCGGCGGCCGCGTGCTGGACGTGGAACTCGAACGACGACCCGCCGGTCATGGTGCCGTCGATGTAGCGGTGGTCGATGCCGAAGTACTCCGCCATGGTGACGGCATCGTCGATCATCATCCCGCCGCCGCCGGCGTCGAGATAACCGTCGATCTCGTCCTTCGCCACACCGCAGTCAGCCAGCGCCCGCTGCATGGCCTGGGCGTGGTGCTGCACACCGTCGAGGTGTGGTGCCTGTGGGTAGTCGCTCAGCCCCGTCCCGACGATGACGGGTACCCGGTCCGGCATCGAGGGTGCTCAGTCCTCGATCGAGATGGCGGCCTTGGGGCAGAGCCGCACGGCCTGCTCGACCTTGTCCCTCATCTCCTCTGGCGGCTGCTCGTTCAGGATGTAGAGGTTGTCGTCCTCTCGCACCTCGAAGACCTCGGGTGCCACGCCCATGCAGAGGGCGTTGCTCTCGCAGAGGTCATAGTCGACTACTACCCGCATGACACGCTCATCCTCGGTTCCGGCGGTTGTCTCGGCCGCGGGCCATACTAGGTTCTCGGGCCGAACGGGTTCTAGTGCGGCTGGGAGCAGGGTCCCCGGTTGGCCCACTTGACGATGCAGTTGACGACGGAGGCCGGCATGGATACTGCCTTCACCCGGCTCGTCGGTTGCACGGTGCCGCTCCAGCAGGCGGGCATGGGCGGTGCGGCCAGCCCCGATCTCGCCGTGGCTGTCACCGACGCCGGCGCCCTCGGGATGGTCGGGATGCCGATGGCCCCGCCGGCGGAGGTGGCCGAAGTGCTGGAGTCCGTGGGCCAGCGGACCGCCGGTCCGGTCGGCGTCAACTTCCTGATGCCGTTCGTCGACCGCGAGGCGGTGGCAGCGGCCGCCGGCCGGTGCCGGCTCGTCGAGTTCTTCTACGGCGAGCCGGACGCCGCCCTGGTGGCCCTCGTCCATGAGGGCGGGGGACTGGTCGGATGGCAGGTCGGGTCGGTCGACGAGGCAAGAGCGGCCGCCGGCGCAGGGTGCGACCTCGTGGTGGCCCAGGGTGTCGAAGCCGGCGGGCACGTCCGGGGTCGGGTCGCCCTGCTCCCGCTGCTCGAGGCCGTGCTCGAGGCGGTGGACGTACCCGTGGTCGCCGCCGGCGGGATCGCCACGGCCAGGACCATGGCTGCGGTCCTCGCCGCCGGCGCCGCGGCAGCCCGGGTGGGTACCCGCTTCGTGGCGACTGCGGAGGCCGATGCCCACCAGTCGTACGTCGAGGCGCTGATCGCCGCCGGGCCTGACGACACCGTGCTCACGACGACGTTCTCGGTCCTGTGGCCCGATGCGCCGCACCGGGTGCTCAGGTCCTGCGTCGAAGCCGCCCAGGCGATCCACGACGACGTCGTGGGCGAGATGGAGATGCCCGGCGGCGCCCGGGTCCCGGTCGCCCGCCTGAGCCCGCCATGTCCCGGGCGACGCACAACGGGACGGACCGACGCCATGGCCCTCTACGCCGGGCAGTCCGTCGGCGCCGTGCACCAGGTGGACCGCGCCGCCGACGTCGTGCGGGAGCTGGCGGAGGGGGCCGAGGCGCTCCTGAAGGGCCGGCGCTCCTAAGGGCCGGCGCTCCGTCCCCTCCTACGACCGCAGGACCGGTTCCGGCAGCAGCGCCAGCCCGCTTCCCCTCGGGACGCGCCACTGCCGGAGGTCGTCCAAGAAGATGACGTCACGGTCCTGTCCGCCCCACCCCCGCCCCGACCGCCGCCTCGGGACCGGCGTCTCGAACCCCAGGACCTCCTCGAGAGTTCCGCCCCGCTCCCACGCCGCCGCCAGGTCGGCGATGGCGGCGAGGGAGTAGCCCCGCCGCTGGAGACCCAGGATGGCGTCCAGCCGCCGGCGGTGGCCGTCGTCGTAGTGGCCCGTCCGGCCGACGAGACGGGGTGGCGGCAGGAGCCCCCGGGACTGGAACGCCCGCAGGTTGCGACTGGTGGTCCCGGCGACGACAGCCAGCTCGTCGATCGTCCAGGGACCGGGCTCGGGTTCGGGTTGGGGACCGATTTGCGTCACCGAATTATGTTACATAGATTTATGGCGCCGAGGAGGTCGACGATGGCGCTGGGTTGCCCGCTGTTGGACGAGTTGCCCCACCGCGTCGAACTCGACGGCGGCATCGTCGCCGTGGAGCTCGACGTCACCGACGAGATGCGGGGCCCGGGCGGCGCCGTCCACGGCGGCCTGGTCGCCAGCCTCATCGACTGCGCCGGTGCCGTGGCCGTCGCCCGCGCCAGCGCGCGACTCGTCGCCACGTCGAGCTCGTCGATCAGCTACCTGGCCGCCGGTCGCGTCGGGCCGCTGCGGGCGGGCGCGACGGCCATCCGCATCGCCAGCCACCACGGCGTGGCCGACGTCCGTGTCTGCGACGCCGGACACGGCGATCGGCTGGTCGCCTCCGCCTTGGTGACCCTCAGCTTCCTGCCCGGCGAATCCTTCACCAGGCGCGTCTCGCCGGGCGGCCCACCCGCCTAGGTGCTGGGCGAGCTGTCGAGGAGCATCCGGGGAGCCGGGCCGAACCGTGTCTCGACCTCGCGATCGAAGATGAAACCGACCTTCTCGTAAAAGGCGAGCGCGTGGGGGTTGGCGATCACCTCGACCTCCGAGAAC
>DATBBR010000042.1 GCA_036270875.1 Acidimicrobiales bacterium | reverse complement strand
AGCTTGGGGTGTCGCGCCGCCGCGGTCTGGAGGAGATGGGGGGCGAGCCAGCGGGCCGTGGTCCCCACCATGCCGATGCGGACGGTGCCGGCGACCTCGTCTCGGAGCGCGGCGAGGTCGCCGATGACCGCCTCGAGCTCGACACCCACCCGTCGAGCCCGGGCGGCGACCGCCTCCCCCTCTTCGGTCAGATCGCCGGTGGAACGGTCCACCAGGACGGCGCCCACCTCACGCTCCAACCGGGCGACGTGAGCAGAGATATTCGACTGGACGGTGTTGAGAACGTCGGCCGCGGCCGTGAAGCTGCCCTGGTCGGCGACGGCCAGCAGTGCGTTCAGCTGGCGGAGATCCATCGCTTCAAATGATGACACATATCACCAGGAACTGTTGGACAGATGGTGGCTGGACGTCGATAATGAGTGTCAGACCACAGAGGGCCGTGATTCCCCCCTCCCGGCACCTCTGGGATCTGAGTGAAGGGACCGGCTACCCCCCCGGCCGGTCCCTTCGCCGCGTCTGGGGGGAGTGGGGGAGTAGCGTGAGCACATGAGCGCGGGGGCCGCCTTCTTCGACCTGGATCGCACGCTCCTCAAGGGCCCGAGCGGACCGGCGATCAACGAGTCCGTCGCCGAGGCGGGCCTGACCGGCGGCCGACGGCTCCCGGGCGAGGCGCTGCTGTTCGGCATCTACAACCTCATGGGGGAGACCCTGCCGTCCATGGCGCTGACGAGGAGCGCGGCGCTGATGGCCCGCGGCTGGCCGGCCGATGTCGTCCGCCAGGCGGGCAAGGCGGCCGCCGAGCGCCTGGAGCCTCTCGTCAGCCCGTACGCCCGGCTCCTGCTGGCCGACCACCGGCGCGCCGGCCACCCCCTCGTCATGGCCACGACGACGCCGTACGACCTGGTCGCGCCGCTGGCCGAGCGCCTCGGCTTCGATGACATCGTTGCGACCCGCTACGCCGAGCAGGACGGCGTGTACACCGGCCGGCTGGTCGATGGCTTTGTGTGGTCTCGGGGCAAGCTCACCGCCGTCAGGCGCTGGGCGCGCCACGCGGGAGTCTCCCTCGAGGAGAGCTTCGCGTACTCCGACAGCGTGTACGACCTTCCGCTGCTCTCGGCGGTCGGTCACCCTCATGCCGTGAACCCTGATCTCCGCCTGCTGCCGCTGGCCCTGCTCCAGCGCTGGCCCGTGCTCCACCTGGACGTGCCCCCGGGGGTGCCGAAGATCATGGGCATGGAGCCCCTCGATCTCATGCGACTGGTCGTGCACCCGCAGCTGCTGCCGTTCGTCCGGCTCGACATCGGCGACGTGAGCCACATTCCCGACCACGGACCAGCGGTGCTCGTTGCCAATCACCGCAGCTATTTCGACGTGGTAGCGCTCGGCCTCACCGTGCTGAAGAGCGGGCGCCCGCTTCGCTATCTGGGCAAGAAGGAGGTCTTCGACGCGCCGGTGATCGGCCCCATGGCGAAGGCCATGGGGGGCATACGGGTCGAGCGCGGGAGCGGGTCGGACCAACCGCTGCTCGAGGCGGCCCGTGCGTTGGAGGCCGGCGAGCTCGTGGCCATCCAGCCTCAGGGAACCATCCCCCGCGGCCGCGACTTCTTCCATCCGGTGCTCAAGGGAAGGACGGGAGCCGCTCGCCTGGCCGCCATGACCGGCGCTCCCGTCATTCCCATCGGGCTCTGGGGAACCGAGGCGGTGTGGCCGCGCTCGTCCCGGATACCCAACCTGACGAACGTCCTGCATCCGCCCGCGGTGCGCACACGGGTGGGTCGCCCCGTGCGCCTCGAGCTGGTCGACGCCGAGGCCGACACCGAGCGCATCATGGCCGCCATCGTCGACCTTCTGCCGCCCGAGGCCCGCTTGCCGCGGGAGCCGACGACAGAGGAGATCGCCCGGGCCCTGCCCGCCGGTCATCAGAAGGAGACTGCCGCGCCCGGCCGGGAGCCCAACGCACGGGCTGGCACCGGTCGCCGAGGCGGCACCGCTCCCGCTAAAGCAGCCCGTAACAGAGCCACGAAGCGCGCGCCCACCATCACCTGAGCTCTCAGGCGCTGGCCGCGACCCGCCCCGCCTGCTGGGTGGTGATGCCGGCGATGCGGTCGACGGGCGCCACGAGCCAGACCTGGTCGGTGAACGCACTCCACTTGCCGAGCAGCGACGCCGCACGGCTCGAGCCGGTGAGCTCGTGGTGGCGCTCAACGAGCCACCGGAGCTCGTCGACATGCTGGGAGTCCGGGCGC
>DATBBR010000041.1 GCA_036270875.1 Acidimicrobiales bacterium | reverse complement strand
ACTCCTCGATCCGGGCCCGGATCGACCCGAGCCGGCGGTACGCCCAGCCGGCAACCGGGAGGCTGACGAGTGCTCGACGCTCGTATCCGGCCATGGTGAGCTCGCGGTGCAGCGCTCTCCGGGCCCGCCAGAGCAGCGTCTCCACGGCGGCGATCCGTACGCCGTAATGAGAGGCGATGCGGCGGTAGGACCATCCCTCGTACTCCCGGAGGTGGAGCACATCTCGGTGGCGACTCGTGAGGCGTCCGAGCGCGTCCTGGACCGCATTCGCATCTATCGAAGTGAGGAGGGCCTGGTCTCCGTCGGCCGTGGCGCCGGGGTCGATGCTCTCGGCCGGCTGGCTGCGGGCGCGGTGACGGTGGATGTCGACGCAGACCCGCTTGGCGATCACGCTCAACCACGGGTAGAAGCGCCGCTCCCCGTTCAGGTTCGGAAGAGCCCGGAGCGCCTTGGCGAACGCCTCTTGGGCGGCGTCCTCGGCCGTCGCCGGATCACCGAGACACCGGAGACACGACCGGAAGAGGCGCCGATAATGCCGGCTGTAGAGCTCGGCGAAAGCCGTCTCGTCGCCCAGCTGGAACCGGTCGACCAGCTCCCGGTCACCGTCGATGTCGACCTGATCGAGGGAGTCGGCCGCGGCGCCGCCCAGTGGCGCCACCCGCTCAGCCATCGAGGAGGCTCGTCCGACCCCGCCACAGCCTGAGCTGCCCGGTCCGCCGCGTCTGCCCGCGCCCATCGACCGCCCGGGCGAGCGTGGACATCTTCCAACACAACCCCAGCTCGTGCATGGGCGCATTGTCATACCCACGCATGCCCGGAATCAACCGGTGAGCCTGCTCACCCGCTCGAGGGGTTCCGACGTCACACCCGGCTCGAGGAACGGCAGCGGCGGCGCCCCGTTCCTGGTCAGAGGGGTTGGCCGGAGCCCGGTGCCACGATCTGCCCGGAGCTGGGCGGGACGCCTGCCAGCACCCACCCCCTACCGGTGTTTTTCCCACGCTCAGGACGGGAACAACTGACAGATCCGACTCGATCGAAGGAGGCGGCTTCGGTGCTTGACGTGACATCCTCCGCATCGCTGGTGATCCGGGAGCTCGTTGCCAGCAGCAACGCGACTGGTGGCGCCGGTCTTCGCATCGCGCCCGCCGACGAGCCCGAAGGGGCGTTCGCTCTGAGCGTGGCGCCCGGACCGGAGCAGGACGACCAGGTCGTGCCCATCGAGGACGGCGAGGTGTTCCTGGAGCCGAGTGCGGCACAGGCGCTGGACGACAAGACCCTCGACGCCGAGGTCGACCCGCAGGGCGCGGTCTCGTTCTCGGTGATCGATCAGGGCCCTTCCTGAGGCCCGTCGACCTCCGCCGCCTCGCCTCGGGGAGCCCGATCCCTGAGCAGCTCTTCCCGGGATTGGGCATACTGGTGGCCAGTCCGATCGTGGGGAGGCGAGGACATGGCACGAATGGTTCGCATGAGCCTGGACGCACCCGAAGAGACCCGCCCGTTCGAGGCAGGCTCGGGCCAGCTGGACCTGGTCAACCTGGAGGGTGGCGGCGTCGGTCGGGCGACGTTCCAGCCCGGGTGGCAGTGGTCCAAGCACGTCAAGCCGATCGCCAAGACCGATAGCTGCCAAGCCGCCCACACTGGCTATTTCATCTCCGGACGCATGAAGATCGTGATGGACGATGGCGAGGAGATGGACTTCGGGCCGGGCGATTTCATGATGTGCCCTCCTGGTCATGACGCCTGGATCGTCGGGGACGAGCCGTGCGTGGTCATCGACTGGCAGGGTTACGCCGACTACGCCAAGCGCTGACGCAGCAGAGCGACCACCGATTTCGCTACGCTCTCGGCCGGTGCCGAGCCGTCCGCCAGTCGTCGATACCGACCAGGGCCGTCCGGGAGCGAACGCTGTCGCGGCCGACCTCGAGGCTCATCGCCGCGAGCTGACCGGCTACTGCTACCGGATGCTCGGATCCGGTTTCGAGGCCGAGGACGCCGTGCAGGAGACGATGGTCCGGGCCTGGCAGCACCTCGACCGCTTCGAGGGGCGTTCGGCCCTGCGCTCGTGGCTCTATCGAATCGCCACCAATGTGTGTCTCGACATGGCGCGCGGACCGCAGCGCCGGGCACGACCGATGGACCTCGGTCCGTCGGCGCCGGCGGATTCGTCCCTTGGACCAGTCGTGCCCGAGCATGCGTGGGTCCAGCCCGTGGCCGACGCCCGGATCCTGCCGTCCGACGGTGATCCGGCCGAGCTGGCGGCATCCCGCGAGTCGGTCCGTCTGGCCTTCGTGGCCGCCCTCCAGCACCTGCCGCCCCGCCAGCGGGCGGTGCTGGTCCTCCGGGAGGTGCTCCGCTGGCACGCTGACGAGGTGGCCGAGCTGCTCGACACGAGCGTCGCGTCGGTCAACAGCGCCCTCCAGCGGGCGCGAGCCACCATCGCCACGCTCGGCCTGGACGACACGACAGGTCCGAACCAGGTCGACCCCGAGCAGCGGGAGCTGCTCGCCCGCTACGTGGAGGCGTTCGAGCGCTACGACGTGTCCTCCATCGTGCGACTCCTCCACGATGAGGCCGCCTTCACGATGCCGCCGTTTGCCCTCTGGTTGCGCGGACCAGTGGAGATCGGCCGGTGGTACCTCGGCCAGGGGATCGGGTGCCGCGACTCCCGCCTGCTGTCCACCTCCGCCAACGGGTGCCCGGCGTTCGGCGCCTACAAGCGCACCGGGCCCAGCACTCACGAACCATTCGCCCTTCAGGTGATCGAGACCGCGGACGGCCGGATCACCGGGCTCCATCACTTCCTCTACCCCGAGATCTTCGAGGCCTTCGGCCTGCCTGCGCGCCTCGAGCACTAGGTCGTCGCCTGCGGCCACCCCCGCGGGTATGGGAACATGTGTTCGTGTCCGGCGAGGGGCCGATGCTGCACGCCGATCTCGACGCCTTCTACGCGTCCGTCGAGCAGCGTGACGACCCCCGGCTGCGGGCCCGCCCGGTCATCGTCGGGAAGGGGGTCGTGCTGGCAGCGAGCTACGAGGCCAAGGCATACGGCGTCCGCACGGCAATGGGCGGCGCCCTGGCCCGCCGGCTCTGCCCCCGGGCAATCGTGGTCGAGCCGCGGATGTCGGCCTACGCCGAGGCCAGCAAGGCCGTGTTCCGGGTCTTCGACCAGACGTCCCCCCTGGTCGAAGGGTTGTCCATCGACGAGGCGTTCCTCGACGTCGGCGGGCTGCGGAGGATCTCGGGCACCCCGACCCAGATCGCCGTGCGCCTGCGGACCGACGTCCGCGATCGCGTCGGACTGCCGATCACCGTCGGTGTGGCCAGGACGAAGTTCCTGGCCAAGGTGGCGAGCGCCGTGGCCAAGCCCGACGGTCTCCTGGTCGTGCCGCACGGCGGCGAGCTGGCCTTCCTTCATCCGCTCCCAGTCGAACGGCTGTGGGGCGTCGGCCCAGTGACCGCGGACAAGCTCCGCCAGCGCGGCGTGGCGACGGTCGGCGAGGTTGCCCAGCTCGGCCAGGACGCGCTCGTGTCGATGCTAGGGCGAGCGTCGGGCCGGCACCTCCACGACCTCGCCCACGACCGCGATCCCCGCCCTGTGGAAGTTGGCCGCCGGCGACGCTCGATCGGTTCGCAGCGGGCACTGGGACGCCCGCCGACCTCGCCCGACGCCCTCGATGCCACCATGGTCGGCCTCGTCGACCGCGTCACTCGTCGGTTGCGGGCCTCCGGGCGGGTCGGCCGCACCGTCGTGCTCCGGTTGCGCTTCGACGACTTCTCACGGGCCACGCGGTCCCACACGCTCGAGCGGGCGACCGCCGAGACGCAGACGATCCTGGCGACCGTGAGAGCGCTCCAGCGCGCGGCCATGCCGCTGATCGACCGTCAGGGCCTCACCCTCGTCGGGATTGCCGTCGGCGACCTCCACGATGGCGGGGCCGTCCAGCTACCACTGCCGTTCGGACGGCATCTCGGCAACACCCTCGACACCGCACTCGACGAAGTGCGTGACCGGTTCGGTTCGGCGGCCATCACCCGGGCGGTGCTGCTGGGCCGCGACCCTGGCCTCTCGGTGCCGCTCCTCCCCGACTGACGCGTGCCCCAGGTTGGCCCACGCCGACCGCCTCCTCGGGCGCGCCTCCCATCATCCGCATCATCGCAATGCCTCCAGTGCGGATGAACTCATAGACGAGGACTGCAGCGAGAATGAGAAAGACGACGTTGAGGACGGTGGTGTAGTTGAGGGTGATCGACGCTTCCACGACCTTGGCGTGTCGACCACTGGGAATGAGCCCCACAGCACCGAAGAGGAACTCGATGGTGTACCCGGCGAGGACCATTGTGGCGTAGAAGGTCCCGAGGATGAAGAGCATCATGCGGGTGCCGTAGTACTTCCGGTAGATGTTGAGGATGGGCAGGATGATGAGATCAGCGAAGATGAACGCCACGACGCCGCCGAAGCTGATCCCGCCGTTCCAGAGCACTCCGGCCAGCGGCACGTTGCCAATCGAGCAGACGAAGCTGAACACGCTCACCACAGGACCGATCACCGGACCCCAGAGCTTGGCGGCCAGCGGGTGGCTGGTGAGGAAGAAGTGGCGCCAGAACGAGTCAGGGACCCACGCCCCGATGGCCCCGGCGATGAGCAGGCCCAGGACGATGTCTCTGATCACCGCCGCCCACTCCATGACGAAGATGTGCGAGACCGCGGTCGTGGCGCCCGGCGTGCGGAGTCGCCGCCAGATCGGACCCGAGGCCTTGATGCTCATGTCCATGGCCGCGTGTCCCTCCATGGACCCGGCCAGGCCGCGCTCGGCCTGCTCGCGCGCCTGGTCGAGCAGGCGCTTGCGTAGGAACAGGCGAAACGCCACCGCCAGCAGCACGATCATGATCGGCCCGCCCACGAACTCGGCCACGGTGAACTGCCAGGCGATGAGCAGGGCCAGGATGATGCCCAGCTCCACGACCAGGTTGGTGGACGCGATCTCGAAGGCCATGGCCGCCGTGAAGCTGGCCCCCCTGCGGAAGAGCGCTCGGGCCAGCGCCACGGCCGCATACGAGCAGGAGGACGACGCGGCGCCCAGACCCGTTGCCACAGCGAGGGTCCTCGGGCGGTCGTCTCCCAGCAGCCTGACCACCTCGCTCTTGCGCACGACCGACTGCACCACGGCGGCAAGCGCGAACCCGAGGATGAGCGCCCACAGGATCTCCCAGGTCATGGACCCGGCCAGGCTCAGGGCGTGACCGATCCCGCTGAGGACGCTCGCCCCGACGATCATGACCGGACGAGTCGCTCGATGGCTTCAGTGGCCTCCTGCACCTTGGCCTGGGCCTGCGGCCCTCCGCTGGCTACCGCGTCCTGCACGCAATGGGCGAGGTGATCACCGAGCAGCTCGAGGGCCACCCCCTGGAGGGCCCGGGTGGCGGCCGACACCTGGGTGAGCACGTCGATGCAGTAGGCATCCTCGTCCACCATGCGCTGGAGGCCTCGAACCTGGCCCTCGACCCGCCGGAGGCGCGTCCTCACCCGCTCCTTGTTGTCTGCGTACCCGGCCATGTCGCTCCCCTCCGCACTGACGTGCTCTCCAAGGGACGTACAGCATACCCCGGTACGGTATAGAGGACCCGAAGGTCGGCGCGAGGAAGCCGGTGCTGGGCGAGGTGCTCTACAGGCCCTGCGGGAAGGTGAACGACTTGGGCGGGACGGTCGGAGAGCCGACGTCGAGCTGGATCACGGCATGGGCATTGAGTGGAATCGACCGCGGATCGCCCTTGTACTGCTTGCCATTGACATAGGCCACGACATTGCCCAGGGCCGTGCTCACCTGAGTCGAGCTCAGGGGCTGCTGCCAGATGTCGAAGTAGTTCCCAAGGGTGTAGATCTTCGGGGTCGGCGACTCGATGTGGATCACACCGTCCTGAGTGTGGCTGTGCAGCCAGTAGAAGCATCCACCCGACGCGATAAACGGACCCTCTGAGGAGCTCTGCTCGGTGGTAGGTGGCGTGATGCCGATTCCCCTAGGGACAGCCCGCAGCGCACCGTTCGAGTAGACGGCAATGTGCGCATGGATGTGATAGGCGAGCTGCTCACCCGTCTGGCAGGCGATGCCGTCCACGGGCTGGCCGTTCGCCTGAGCTTGGGTTGACGCCAGGACCGGTGCCTTCAATGGATCGGTCGTCGGCGAGCTGGACTTGTTGGAGGAGGTCGACGCGCTGGCAGGATGCATCCGCTGATACCTGCTGTAGCCGACCGTCGCCGCGCCCAGGACCACGATAAGAGCCAGCACCGTGTAGAAGCCGATCGGCGCTTTGCCCCGCTTCGTACGCCCCCCGCCCGTGGCGGCGGCGCGAGCGACCCGCTTTCCAGGTGAACGCTTGACCATGACCCGACGATGCTACCCACAGATCGGGCACTGCCGTGATCGGGTGCAGGCTCCTCGGTCGGGGTCACCGCACCCTCAACCAGGCTTTCTCCCCTCCGGACGGCGCCCCCTGAACCGGCCTGCCGGTCGAGGATCAGGCGTCCTCGACCGTCTCGCCCGTCACCTCGAGGGAGCCGGCGGCGCTCGGGCTGACGTCTCGCCGGGCGATCACGTGCACATCGGTATCAGCGTCAGCGGCCTCGCGCAGGATCCGCTTCACGACTGAACCCTTCGTGAGCTCATCCCAGCGGGTCCCTCGGCTCGAGCCCAGGACGATCTGGGTGATCTGGTGCCTGCGGGCATATTCGATCAGGGCGTGGGCCGGATCCTCGGCCAGCACCTCGTCCCAATGGGCGCCGAGGTCGACGGCCAGTTTGCGCAATTGCTCCGACGCCTTGCGGTCGGACTGCCCGGCCCCGTCACCCCTTGTGACATGCACGACGTACAGCTCGGCGTGGACCCTCGCCGCCATGCGCGCGGCCCGGCGCATGATCGCATCGGTCCCCGGTGCACCTGTCGCACCGACCATGATGCGCTCCGTCGTCTCCCAGACCGAGCTCACCTCATAGCGTCGGAGGTAGTCGAGCAGCTCCTTCTCCGTGGCATCGGCCACGAAGCGCAGCGCCAGCTCGCGAAGAGCGACCAGGTTCTCGGTCCGGAAGAAGTGAGTGAGGGCCAGAGGCACCTTCTCCTTCGGATAGATGTTCCCGTGAAGCATCCGACGGCGCAGGGACTCCGGGGAGGAGTCGACGAGCTCGATCTGGTTGGCCTTGCGTATGACCCAGTCGGGCACCCGCTCGCGAACCGCCACGCCGGTCATGCGCTCCACGGCGTCGGCGATGCTCTCCAGATGCTGGATGTTGACGGTGGTGATCACATCGATCCCTGCGTCGAGGATCTCCAAGACGTCCTGCCAGCGCTTCTCGTTGCGACCCGAGCCGGGGACGTTCGTGTGCGCGATCTCGTCGATGAGCGCGACCTGGGGGTGGCGGGCGAGCACGCCGTCGAGGTCCATCTCCTCGAAGTGGCACCCTCGGTAATCGTAAGAGGTCCGCGGAACGGCCTCCAGACCGTCGAGCCGCTCCTGGGTGTGCTGTCGCCCGTGCGTCTCGACAAACCCCACGACAACGTCGGTGCCCCGGTCGTGGCGGCGGTGGCCCTCGTCGAGCATGGCGAAGGTCTTCCCGACCCCGGCCGCCGCCCCCAGGTAGATCCGAAAGTGCCCGGCTGGAGCAACAACGGCCGCCTCCTCCGAGCTCTCCCGCGCGGCCAGTCCCGCATCGCCGGCCGGGGTTGGCCCGAGAGATGTCTGGAGGGAACGGTCAGTCATGGCACTCCTTCCATCGTACGGTTCCAGGCGGGCCTTTCCTTCGCCAGCTGACGGGCCTGGGAGGCAGATCTCAGTTCGAGCCCAGGGCGTACCCGACGCCCGGGACGGTGCGCAGGAGGCTTCCGTCCCGGTCAGCCAGCTTGTGACGAAGCCGGTGCACGTAGACACGGAGGTACTGCGCCTCGCTCCCGTAGCCCGCCCCCCACACCTCCTGGAGGATCATCTGGTGGGTGCACACCTTGCCCGCGTGGCGGGCCAGGAAGGCCAGGAGGTCGAACTCCTTGGCGGTGAGATCGAGCGGTCGACCGGCGGACCGAGCCTCATGGTGCACGAGGTCGAGCTCCAGGGACCCGACTGCCAGCTCGGCCTGTTCGCCGAGGGTGGCCGGCCGGGCGTGACGCAGGGCAGCTCGGATCCGAGCGTCGAGCTCGGCCATTCCGAAGGGCTTGGTGACGTAGTCGTCGGCGCCACCGTCCAGTGCCGCCACCTTGCGATCCTCGCTGCCCGTGGCCGAGAGCACGATGATGGGGACCTGGCTCCATTGACGGATCCGGCGGCACACCTCGAGGCCGTCGAGGTCGGGAAGGCCGAGGTCGAGCACGAGGACGTCCGGGGAGTCCACAGCCGCCCTGGACAGGCCCTCCTGGCCGCTCGCGGCAGCGAGCACCTCGTGGCCTCGGGCGGGAAGGCTGAGCCGCAGGACCCTGAGCAGCGATCGGTCGTCGTCCACGACGAGCACCCGGGCCACGGCTCAGGCGGTCTCCGCCGGGAGGGACGAAGCCGGCAGGTTGAACACGAAGCGGGCGCCCGAGCCCGGTGCTCCCTCGACCCAGATCCGCTCACCGTGAGCCTCGACGAACGCCTTGGCGATGGCGAGACCGATGCCTGCGCGTCCGCCGGCCTCTCTCCGGTTGAACAGCTCGAAGATGCTCGAACGCTCCTCGATGGGAACGCCCGGTCCACAGTCGCCGACCGCGATCCGTACCTGGCCATGGCCGTTGGGGGCGGCCGCTACCGTGATGTCGGTGTCCTCGGGACCGTGTCGGGCGGCATTCTCGATGAGGTTGGCCAGCACCTGACACATCAAGATCCGGTCGACGTCGACAAGGGGAAGGGCCTCTGAAGCCATCCACCGGACGCGGCCAGGACCGACCGACGGCCCGACTGACGCAAGGGCCTCCGAGACGAGATTGGCCACCGCCACCGGTTCCCTATGGGGGTCCAGCGCCCCCGCCTGGATGCGGGTCATGTCGAGCAGGTTGGCGACCAGCCTGTCCAGCCGATCGGCCTGGAGGTCGATGAGCCCGAGCAGCTCGCGGGAGTCTTCACCGGAGAAGCTGACACTGGGATCGATCAGGTTCGAGGCGGAGAGCTTGATGGTCGCCAGCGGGGTGCGCAGGTCGTGGGAGACCGCGCTCACGAGCGAACGCCTCAGCCTGTCGACCTCCTCGAGCAGCTCGGCCTTGACCGCCTGCTCGCGGAGCTGGGCCCGCTCGAGCGCCAGCGCCAGATGGTTGACGAAGGTGCGGAGCAGCACCCGGTCGGCGCCGGCAGGCGGGAGTCCTCGCACAGCCAGCAGCCCGACCGGACGCTCGGACACCGACAAGGCGATGGCTTGCAACTGGTCCCGCGCCGGCACGGCGGCGCCGAGGCTGACAGGGCGCCCCGAAGAAGGGGCCAGCCGGCCGAGGTCGTCCTCCGAGAGGGGTTCGCCCGTGGACGCTACGACCTGCAGGCGGTCGTCCCTCGGGACGAGGAGGGCGGCGCTTGGCAGGTCGAATGCGAGCCGCACCGTGGTCACGATCGTCTCGAACTGGTCGGCCGTGGCCTTGTCGCCGACGAGCAGCTCGGACAGCTCGAAGAGCCGGCGCGCCTCCTCGGCCCGCCGTTGCGCCTCTTTGCGGGTCGAGCCCAATCGGGCGACGACCTGGGCCACCAGGACCATCACGACCGCGTAGACCCCGAGCGCGGCCCAGTTGTCGGCGGTGCCAACCCGCAAGCTGTAGTAGGGCGGAATGAAGACGACGTCGTAGACGACGAAGCCGGCGGTCAAACCGACCAATCCGCCGACGAACCCGCCAATCACCACGCCGGCAACGACCGGCACGACGAGCACGAGCCCCGCGGTCGCGACGCTCAGGTGGCTCCGGAACGGGAACAGCATCGCTCCCAGCGCCACGACCAGCACGATCGAGACGAACGAGCCAGCCAGGCTGCGACGAACGGAGGTCACGGTGCCTGGTCCATGTGGTCGAGCTCGAGCATCTCGGTCCTTCGAGGCTACCGGCGCTCGGCCGTTTCCGGGTCCCTGACCACCTCAGCCGGGGTCCGCGGTCCGCCCGATGGCCGGCCCCGCCCGACGGCCAGCCGGTCACGCCACGACGCGCTCCACGCCGAGCCCGCCACGACCCAGTCGGCCTCTCAGCCACCGCCCCGCGCGTCCAGCGCCAGGATCATTCGCAGCTCGTCCCGGCTTCGATCCGACCGCAGCGGGTGGCGCTCACCCGTCAGCGCAAACCCGGCTCGGAACCACCGGTCGACGGCAATCGACTATCTGTATGGCGCTCGACGATGGCTCAGAACGAGGTCTTCAGCGCCGCCTCGTTCTCGATCGGCACCGGCTCGATGGTGTCGGACGGTTCGAACCCGAGCACCCTTCCGTAGAACCAGAGCTCGGCCTCGATCACCCTGGTGATCGTCTCCGCCTTGCGGAAGCCGTGCTGCTCGCCGTCGAAGATCAGCAGCGCGAACGGGAGGCCCTTGGCCTTCAGGGCGTTGGCCATCGTGACCGCTTGGTCAGGCGGCACGACCTTGTCCTCGGCCCCCTGGAAGAGGATGAGCGGGCAGTTCAGGCGGTCCGTATGGTGGATCGGGGACCGCTCTGCGTATAGCGGCTCGGCTGCGGGCCATGGTCCGATGAGCCCGTCGAGGTAGCGCGACTCGAACTTGTGGGTCTCCCGGGCGAGGGCGGCGGCGTCGGCCACGCCATAGTGGCTGGCGCCCACCGCGAAGACGTCTCGGAACGTCAGCGCAGCAAGCGTGGTGTAGCCCCCGGCGCTTCCCCCGCGAATGGCAAGGCGCCGGCGGTCGACCTCCCCCTCGTCCGCCAGCCAGAGAGCCGCGTTCACGCAGTCGTCGACGTCGACGATCCCCCACTGGTCGCGTAGGCGCTGGCGGTAGGCGCGTCCGTAGCCCGTGCTGCCGCCGTAGTTGACGTCCACAACGGCCATTCCTCGGCTGGTGAAGTACTGGACAGTCAGGTTGAGGACGGATGACGTGGCGGCGGTCGGCCCGCCGTGGCTCATGACGACCAGCGGCGGCTTCGCGTCGGGCGGACCCTGGACGTCGCGGTTCGCCGGCGGATAGAAGAGGGCGTGGGCGGTGAGCCCGCCGCCGGTCGGGAACTCGACGGGCCGAGGCACCGACACGTAGCCGGAGTCCACTACTCGCTCCCGGCTTCGCCTCAGGATCTGGGCTGACCCGTCGGGCACGGAGATGCGTACGACGGCGGGAGACTCGGTCGGTGAGCCCGCCACCGCCACGACTTCGTCGCCCTGAGCGACGAGCCCGGAAAATGCGTCGTAGGGCGTCGCGATCTCTCGCAGCCCTCCGGCATCCACCTCTCCGAGGTGACCCTGGCCGCGCTCCGACCAGGTGACCACGAGGCGGCCGTCAGCCAAGAAGGTGTAGCTCGACTGTCCGAAGACCCAGTCCGGTCCTCCGAACTCGGCGTCCCGAGGACACCGCGGCCGGCCCTCGTCCCCCTCGTCGGCGTAGATGTTCCACCAGCCTGTCCGATCCGACACGAAGTGCAGCACTGCTCCGGGGCTCCACTGGGGCTGGCTGACCGACTCGTCCAGTCCTCCGGCGACCAGCCGGGCCGGGCCCGGTGCCATCCCGGGGCTGAGATCGGCGACGAAGAGCTCGGTGCCGTCCCAAGGCATGTTGGGGTGGTCCCAGGCCAGCCAGGCGAGCCGCTGCCCGTCGGGGCTCAGCCGCGGCGCGCTGAAGAAGTCCCGGCCCCCAGCGAGGACATGAGGGGGAGCTGATCCGTCAATTGGGAACGCCACCACCTCGTTGACCACGTCCCGGACGTCCTCGGGGGAACCGCCAGGATGACGCTCTCGGACCGCCACGACCCAGTGACCGTCCGGTGAGATGCGGAAGTCTGCGTACCGATCCCCCAGTGACACCGTCGGCTCCGGGGTCACCGGGATCGGCACACCACCAGGGTCGACGCGCCACACCCGCTGGTCGGAGAAATTCGAGAACAGCGCGGTGCCACCCACGACCGCCGTGCAGAGCCCGCCGTACTCGTGGACCAGCGTGCGAGCGGAGTAGCCCTCAGGTAGGACGTCGGCCACCTGCCCATCCCCGGTGCGGCGCACCAGGACCTGCCGGCCTCCCTCACTGGGCCGAGACTCGGTCCAGGCCACCGTGGCGTCGCTGACGAGTGGGTAGCTGAGACCCACGACCGCTTCGACCAACCACGATGAGGTAACCGGGGACGGCCACGAGCCGTACGGCGCCACAGTCATAGGCAAGATCCTAGGAGAGCCCGACCGGTCGGCGACTGGCGGCGCCATCTTCGCACCCGTAGCTCCCCGACTGGCAGCCGAAGAATGAGCGGCGTGCGAGAATTGCCCGGATGACAGAACGGATCGAGGTCCAACGGGCGATCGCCTCGGAGCCTGCCCCCATCTTCCGGATACTGAGCGACCCTCAGGGTCATGTAACCATCGACAGCGCGGGGATGCTGATGGGAGCCACGGGTGAGCTTGTCAGTGCTGTGGGCGACACATTCGTCGTGCACATGGACCGAGAGGCGCTCAACGACTACCCGCTGGGTCTCTATGACGTGACCGTGAGGATTGTCAGATTTGATCCCGATCGAGAGATCGCCTGGACGATCGAGGGCCAGCTCAACCTTGGCCACATTTACGGCTACAAGCTCGAGCCGATCGAACAAGGCACGCTGGTCACCTCGTACTACGACTGGTCCTCTGCTGAGCAGAGTTGGAAAGACGCAAAGATCTTCCCGGTGATACCAGAGGGCGGGCTGCGGGCGACCCTAGGCATCCTGGCGCGAACGGTCGCTCCCGGACGGCCTCGGCCTTCCACCTGAGCAAGCGCGCACCGCACGGCCACACGAGTCCCGCTGTTCCAGGCGAGAGCTCGAGTCGGAGGTAGCGGTTCGAGCCGGACGCTGTCAGACTTCGGAGCGTGAGCGACGTCGAACCGGACCTTCACATGCTCAACGTCGTCGTGAGCGACATGACCTCTAGCGTCGCGTTCTACCGGAGGCTCGGAGTCGGGGTACCTGACGGCGCAGACGCGCCCGGCGCCCATGTGCAACTGCGCATGCCGAGCGGCTTCAGCCTCGAGCTGGACACGGCGGAGTCAGCAGCACTTTGGCATGCTGGCTGGCGGGCGGACCCGGCGAGCGCCCACGTCGTGATCGGCTTCAATCTCCCCAGCCGATCAGCCGTGGACGAGCGTTACCACGACCTGACCGGCGCCGGACACCTAGGTCGCCAGCCGCCTTTCGACGCCTTCTGGGGAGCCCGCTACGCGATCGTCGCCGATCCCGACGGTAACGACGTCGGGCTGATGAGCCCGATCGAGGAGTCGCGCCGGTACTGGCCGCCCGAGGAGTCCCCGGACCTCTGAGGCGCCGCTCCCCGCCGCCTGGATCCAGGACAGCACGGCAGCCTCGCGCCGTGCGACCGCGTCGCGGCTCGGGGGGACGCCTGCGACCGAACCTCAGCAGCACCATCTGCGTCTAGGCTCACGGCCGTGCCCCGGCGTTTCGACGGTCCCGGTCGTGGCGGCCGCGCCGATGCCACAGCAGCCGATCGCACCGTCGAGATCGACTTGGACATCTATACGTTCGATATCGATTTCGCCGGCCACGTCAGCAACATCACCTATATCCGCTGGCTCGAGATCGGACGAATTCAGCTTCTGAACGACGTAGGCTTTCAGACCCACGACGTCTTGGAGTCGGGGCTGGCACCCATCGTCATACGCACCGAGATCGACTACCGGCTCCCGCTCAACCTCGGCGACCCCGTGCACATGTCCCTGGATCTCGTCGAATTGCGGGCCGCCTCGGCGACCATCGACTTCCGCATCACGTCGGACGGCAAGCTGGTGGCAGCTGCCCGACAATTGGGGCTCTTCGTCAATCGAGACACCGGCAAGCCCTCTCGGGTCTCCCAGGAGTTTCGTGACCGATTCTCGCCGTATCTGCAGCGGCAGAAGGGCTAGGAGGAGGCCATACCGCGGCGGCTTCCGATCCAGGGAGTACGCTCACCTGGTGGCCCTCGGCGCGGATTCGACGTCGTCGAAGAGCAGCGGCACGATGACGTGTTACGTCGTCGACGACGGCGGCACCGGGGAGGTCCGTCTCGACCGAGGATCGGCGGAGGAGCTACTCGCACGGGGGCGCTTCTTCTGGCTCGATCTCGACCGTCCGGGCACCGCCGACTTCGCGGTTCTGCGCGATGTCTTCAGGTTCCACCCGCTTGCCGTGGAGGACTCCGAGCACTTCGGCCAGCGGCCAAAGATCGAAGACTACGACAACTTCGCGTTCGTTGTCCTCTACGGCGCATCACCCGACGAAGACCGGCTTGTCGAAGTCCACTGTTTCTACTCCGAGCACTTCCTCATCACCGTCCATCGGGACGACTGCCCCGCATTCGCGGAGGTCCGTCGGCGGTACCAGGAGCGCGGGGAGCCGATCGGCCGTCCGTCGCTCCTGCTCTACCGCATCGTCGACGGACTCGTCGATAGCTTCTTCCCGATGCTCGCCGACTTTGACAACCGTATCGACGAGCTACAGAACGAGATCTTCCTGCAGACAAGCGACGCCCAGCTCCAGGAGATCTTCCAGATGAAGCGTCTGCTCGTCGGCATGCGAAAGGTGATGTCACCGGAACGAGACACCTTCGCAAAGGTAATCGGCGGCGTAGCCAACCTGCCCGGCTTGACAGACGAGGATGAACGCTACTTTCGTGCCGTCTACGACCACCTGATCCGAATCAGTGATCTGATCGACAGCTACCGCGATCTGGTCACGAGCGCACTGGACGTCTACCTCTCCACCGTCTCGAATCGGCAGAACGCAGTGCTGAAGCAGCTCGCGGTGATCGCGACGATCTTTCTGCCCCTCAGCTGGCTGACCGGGTTCTTCGGGCAGAACTTCGGCTTTCTCGTCCGGAGCATCGGGCGATGGGAGACGTTCGTCGGCGTCGGCATCGGTACCGAGCTCATCGCCGTTGTGGTTCTCCTCTCCGTCTTCAAGCGGCGGGGCTGGTTCTGAGCGACGAGACGTCCCATCATCAGAGCATGCGTGATGGTGAACGAGTAGTAGGGACGAGTGTTGCCGATCTGGTGGACGAGGGACGAGGCATGGACCAGATCACCGTTGCCGTCGCCTACGAGCTCCGGCACCTTCTCTTGCGGACCTGTCGGTTCGATCCGAGTATCTCCGATCATCATCCGCCACGAATCGACCACGACGGCGAGATCGTGCTGGACACCGTGCGCTGGCCCGTTTACGAGATGGGCCTGCCGGGGAAAGAGGTCGAGCTCCTGGTGCAGTGGCGGGGCGCACTTCGGTCGGTACGTGCTGGCGCCCACGCCTGGCCTGCCGATCTCCATCGAGCGGCGTTTGGTGGCTGTGGCTCTGGCCGACCAGGTCGCTGCGGCCATGGCCGCGGCGCCGCCACCGACGTTCGGGAATGGCGACCGTCGGCCAACCCCTGTCAATCCGTTGTGATGACCTCGCTCTCAAGCCTGCTCTACCACCTCGATGGTCACGTCGGGGAGCCGACGTCGCAGGCGGCGAGAGGTAGACCCCCTGAGCATCTCCACCCAGCGAGAGCGGTGCCGGGCGACGACCACAGCCGTGGCGCCGTGTTCCGCTGCGGTGGCCGCCAGGGCGTCAGCTATGTCCTCTCGGTGGACCTCGACAAAGCTCCCGCCCAGGGACTGGGCCAGCTCACGGTGCTCGGAGGGGACGTGCGCCGACCCTCGAGCGGCTCCGTCGGCGACGTGGACCACCAACAGGTCGGCATCGGCTGACTCCGCCAGCTCCGCGCCTCGCCGGATAACCGGCTCGGCGGAGTCGGCGCTCGACAGGCCGGCGATCACCACTGGCCTGGGGGAAGCGTATGTGTAGCGGGCCACGATGGCGGGGCCCTCCTCGTCGAGCGTGCCCGCCATCCACGACCGGGCCAGCTGGCTGAGCGCAGCCAGATTCTCAGCTCGAAAGTAATGGGCCAGCGCACCACCCACCTGGGCCGCCGAATAGACGTGTCCTGCCGCCACCCGCTGGCGAAGGACGTCTGGAGGAAGATCGACCAGCTCGACCTGGGCGCTACGGACCAGCTCGTCGGGCACGCATTCCACGGTTCCCGAGCCCGTTACCTCAGCGGCGTATTCACGCGCCGAGTCCAAGTTCGCCACATTTACCGTCGTGATCACGTCGATGCCGGCGCTGAGCAGATCTTCAACCTCCTGCCAGCGAGGGCGACGATCGGCCACGTTGGTGTGGGCCAGCTCGTCGACCAGGGCCACATCCGGGTGGCGGGCGATCACGGCGGCCACGTCGAGCTCCTCGAAGGTGGTGTCCCTGTAAGTGACAATCCGAGGGGGCGCGAGCTCCAGGCCTCCGTGCTGGGCCTTGGTCTCGGGACGACCATGGCGCTCCCAGTAGCCCACGACCACGTCCTCTCCGGCCTGGGCCCGGCGCCACCCCTCGTCGAGCATGGCGTACGTCTTGCCGACGCCGACGGCGGTTCCCAGATAGACGCGCAGGACGCCGCGGCCGCGCTCTCCCAGCTCCCGCAGATCGCTCACGGCGACCTCAGAGCGCTGGCGCGATGCCCGACGTGGCGGGCGAAGGAGGTACCGATGGCGAACTTCCGTCACTAGGGCTCGTCCCTACGGTACCCGTGCCTCACCCGGTCATCGGAGCTGGGCCAGGGCCTGATTGAGCTCGAGGACGTTCACGTAGTCGGAGCCGAGGAACCC
>DATBBR010000040.1 GCA_036270875.1 Acidimicrobiales bacterium | reverse complement strand
GTTCGCGGGTGACCTCTACGAGACTGCTCGTCATGGGGCGTCACTACTTCACCGTCGAGGAACGTTTCGCGGACCACGTCAGATGCACCGCGGGAAGCCTGTCTGTGTGGCTCGTCCTGCTCTGATGGTCGAGGCTCCCGGAGTGGACGGCTTAGGGCAAGCGCGACACATCATCGCAGGTGCCTGAAGGCGGACCTCCGAGCCCCCAAGAACTTCTCTGGGCCGGATCCTGCAGATCCCCCGAGCGGGTTGTGGGTCGGCGAGCGTGGTGTTACGAGCACCGACGGGGTCGACTGCGATCCGGTCCTGGACCATTCGGAATACCGGCGCAGCCGGGTGATCACTCCGGCAAGCCACGACGCCGCCAGCACCGTCCTTGGCGCTCCGCTGAGCACACCCGACGCGGCGTACATCTCGTCCGGCACTTGGTCATTGTTCGGAATCCCGTCGATCCCCGGTCACCCGGTCCGATGATGGGAGCGCCCCGACCGATGAGTTCGGCGTCGTTCTAGCGTCTGTCCATCATGAGCTCGACCTTCGTCCTGCTGCATGGCGCCGGTTCGGACTCCTGGTACTGGCATCTCGTCGCCCCCGAGCTGGATCGGGCCGGCCACGACATCATTGCCCTGGACCTGCCGGTCGACGACGATTCGTGCGGTCTGGCCGAGTACGTCGCGACCGTCGCCGACGCCGTCGGTGCTCGCAACGACCTGGCGGTGGTTGCCCAGTCGATGGCCGCGTTCACTGCTCCTGTATTCGCGGCCAGTGCCCCGGTCAACCTGCTGGTGTTGGTAGCGCCCATGGTCCCTTCGCCGGGCGAGACGGCCGGGGCGTGGTGGGCCGATACCGGCCAGCCAGAGGCGGCCCGCCAGTACGCGCTGAGCGAGGGCCGAGACCCGGACAAGCCGTTCGACCCCTTCGAGGTGTTCCTCCACGACGTCGACGCGGCGGTCATCGCCGGCTCGGCCGAGCACGCGCGCACCCAAGCCGACCGGCCGTTCTCTGATCCGTGGCCGCTCGCACAGTGGCCGGACATCCCCACCCGCTGCGTCGTGGGCAAACGAGACCGGCTATTCCCTCTGCGATTCCAGCGGCGGGTGGTGCGTGAAAGGCTTGGCATTACCCCCGACGAGATCGACACCGGCCACCTACCCGCACTGGCCCGCCCGACCGAGCTGGCGACGCTGATCCTGGACTACGCGGCCCACCCTGGGCGCCGGTGACCGACGAGCTAGGCCTGCGCCGCATCAGCGCGCCCAGGTCGGTGTCCTCATCCCGAGGCGAATTACCTGCCCAAGGCATGATCAGCGTCGCCATACCGGCCCGACGGTCCCCGATCGATCACATTGAGGGCGGGTTGAGGACGAAATTCAGGCGGGAGAGTGGGCCACTCGTCGAACGCCAACCGGCACTCTCGTCAAGGGGCGCAGTCCGTCCCGCCCTAGAACGCCTCCTCGACGACCCGATATCGGCGCGTAACCGCCCGGGGTACAGCGTTCCCCGCCGTTTCACGCCTAGAGGGTGTCCAGTCTCCCAACCCCAAGGAGGACACAATGCCAAGCGCCAACAAGATGAGCACCCCGGTAGCCGTGGACATAGATCAGCTGCAGGGTCGCTACTCACCGCTCGACGACTACACCGTGGCGTTCGAGACCTTCAAGCAGGACGTCGACCCGGCTCCATTCTTCGTCGGGCTGCCCGACGACCGCTGCCCGTGCGCCCACTGGGGCGTGGTCACCCAGGGTCAGCTCACCTTCCGATGGGTCGACCGCGAAGAGACCTACGTCGCCGGGGACGCGTACTACGCCCCGCCGGGCCACCTCCCGCTGGTCACCTCCGGCACCTCGATCATCGAGTTCAGCCCCAGCGAAGACTTCGAGAAGACCATGACCGTGGTGCAAGACAATCTGGATGCTGCGGGGGTGGAACGATGACAATGGCCGCCGTCGACACCAAGGTGGCGGTCGCCCGCCTGATCGAATTCCTCGAGACCGGCACCGCCCCCAAGGGGCTGTTCGCCCCCGATCTGTTCCTCGACCTGTCGCTGCCGCAATGGCGGGTCCAATCGGCGACCTCCGAAGAGGCCCTCGGCATCCGGGCCGAAGGCCACCCCTTCCCGGGCCAGGTTCGCGTCCAACGGGTCAGTCAGACCGACAAGGGGTTCACCATCGAGTTCGAAGAACGCTGGCAGAGCGAAGGCCAACGCTGGTACTGCCGCGAGATGATCAGGGCCGACGTGGTCGCCGACACCATCGTCGAGATGTCGGTGTACTGCACCGGCGACTGGGACGAGGCCAAGCAGCGCGAGCACGCCGGCGCTGTCCGCCTGATCCGTCCCTGACTGGTCCACCTACCATGGTGGAGTGACTGTCCCATCCGACGTCGACGACCTCCTCGACCGAGCTGATGCCCTCCGGCTCGCCGGTCGAGGAGCCGACGCCGGGGCCCTCTACGACGAGGTCATCGACCGAGCCCACTCCGAGGGAGACCTGGCCCGCTGGATCCGGGCCGCCCTCGGGGCGGCGTCCGCATATGTGTACGGCACCGATCCGGGCAAGCTGCCGGGCCAGCTCTACGAGCTGCTGGCCCGGACGATCGACGACGCCGACCGGGCCCGCATCGCCGCCGCCCTGGCTCGCTGTTGGGTCTACGCGGGACACCCTCATCGGGCGCATGACTTCGCCGCCCAGGCGGTCGCTGACGCCGAGCGAACCGGCCGCCCCGAGTTGCTGGCCGACTGCCTGGACGCCGCCCTGGCCTCGAACTGGGGCCCGGCCGATCTCGACGCCCGAATGGCGCTGGCCGCCCGCCTCGACGACATCGCCGCCCACGTCCTCGACCCGCAAGCCCGCCTGCAGTCCCATCTCTGGGGGCTGCAGGTCGGGTGCGAGGTACTGGACGTCCAGGCCATTCACCGGCACATGCGGGCCTTGGACGGGCTAGGCGAGGAGTCACCACGTGCCCTGTTCTTCGCCGCTTCCAGGCGGCTCATGCTCGATCTCCTCAGGGGACGGACCGACACTGCCCCGCAGCTGATCGAGGTCGCCTCGCAGGCGGCGGAGCAGGCTTCGCTGCCCGACGCCTGGATGGTGATCGAGAGCATGCGCGGCTACACCGCGGTCCACACCGGCGACACCGCCACCTGCGCCGAGGTCGCCGCCAGGATGGAGGCCTTCGCCGTGAGCGAGGGGGTCACGCCGGTGTGTGCCGAGGCCGCCTACATGTGGCTCGCCGCCGACCGGCCCGATAGGGCGCAGGCCGTGCTGCACACCATGCACGGCCCGGCGCTTGACGAGCTGCCTGCCGACGTCAACTGGCTGCTCACCGTCCAGTGCGCCCTCGAAACCGCGCTCGGCGTTGACGACGGGCACATCATCGACAAGGCCAGCTGCCTGCTCGAGCCGTATGCCGGTCGGGCGGTATTCAACGCGGGGGCCGTGATGTTCCACGGCCTCACCGACGACACCCTCGCCCGCGCCGCCGCCGTCGTGGGCGACGCCCGTACTGCGGCCGACCGGAGGGCGTCGGCCTTGGCCACCTACCGGAGGTTGGGCGCCACCTGGTGGCGGGACCGCCTCTCTCGCTGGGAGCCGCCGGCGACCGGCCAAGACACGCCGACGCGCTTCAGCCCTACCGGCGACGGTTTCTGGCTGGTCGGGCAGGCGGACCACCCGGTTCCGGTCAAGGCCCTCAAGGGTTACTTCTACCTGCGAGAACTGCTCCGCAGGCCCGGGATACCGGTGGCGGCCATCGATCTGGTCTCAGCCGGCTCCGGCACGGTCGAGCAGCCGGCCCTCGGAGCGCCCCTGGACGCCACCGCCCTCAAGACCTATCGCCGCCGGCTGGGCGACCTGGAGGGCGAGATCGCCCAGGCCGGAGAATGGTCAGACACCGGCCGCATGGAGGCGCTCGAGGCCGAGCGGGATGCACTCGTCGATGAACTGATGGCGGCCACCGGCCTGGGACGAAGGGAGCGTGTCGCCGGCTCCAGCCGTGAACGGGCCCGGGTGGCCGCGACCAAAGCCCTCTCTACGGCCATCGACCGCATCACCGCAGTCGATGAACCAGTGGGTCGGCACTTGCAGCAGAGCATCCAGACCGG